>JAZRKY010000085.1:0-4410 GCA_045646585.1 Faecousia sp.
GTCTCGTGGTTAACATTGTAAACGATGGTGGGCAGATCGTTGCCTGCGGGAGCAGAGATAACAACCTTCTTAGCGCCGGCGTCGATGTGAGCCTGAGCCTTAGCCTTGGAAGTGTAGAAGCCGGTGCACTCCAGTACAACGTCTACATCCAGCTCGCCCCAGGGCAGCTCAGCAGCGTTAGCCTTAGCGTAGATGGTGATCTTCTTGCCGTCAACTACGATGTTGTCCTCACCGGCCTCAACAGTGTGCGTGCCAAAAGGAGCGGCGTAAGCGCCCTGCGTGGAGTCGTACTTCAGCAGGTGAGCCAGCATAGCGGGGGAGGTCAGGTCATTGATGGCAACAACCTCAAAGCCCTCAGCGCCGAACATCTGACGGAAAGCCAGACGACCGATACGGCCAAAACCATTAATAGCAACTTTAACAGACATAATAAATTCCTCCGTTTTTATAATTGCTGCATATAGCAGCTTAGAGATATGTTTTGACAGCCCAAAACTGTCCGAATAGATTATACAATAAGCCTTGTCAATTGTAAAGTAGATAAATTGTAAAAATAATCCTAATTTTGGGGATTATTCTCGGTAATTCTGATAAAAAGCCGTAATTTCCGCCCGGCTGGCAGGAATACTGCCCTGGTAAAAGCCCGGCTTTCCGCCACCCCGGGAATTGAGTGCTGATGAAAGGGCTGCGCCCATTTCCTTGACCTTTTGGGCGTCTCCTGCAAGGCAGAGATTGTAGCATTTATCGTCCTGCCCGGAAAAGACCGCCGCTACGCCGCCGCAGACACTGGCAATGGCGATGGCCAACTCCCGCACACCGGCAGGGTCTAAGTCCTCTTCAAAGCAGACGGAAAGACCTGTGTCCCGATACTTCTCTGCCAGCAGAGAAAAGTATTTTTTGCAAATGCTGAGGGTGCGGAATTTTTCCTGGGCGAATACCTCGTTCATATGTCGGGCAGCCTCGCCGGTTTCCAAAGGTCTTGCGGAAAAAGCCGCCGATACCTGCTTGTTTTGGTCATAAATGGCAGACATCAGCTTTAAGGCTCTGCTGCCGCAGACCATTTCAATGCGAACGCCTTGATGAAATTTCGTGCAGGACAAAAGCTTTACAAAACCAACTTCGCCTGCGTTTTTTACGTGGATACCGCAGCAGGCGCACAAATCGTAATTTTCTACCTCCACAATCCGCACAGGCCAGGGCAGCGCCCGCTTGGTGCGGTAGGGGATGGTGGGAAGCTCCTCGGGGGAAGGCACATAGCACTTAACCGGCGTATTTTCCCAAATGGCTTTATTTACCTCCCACTCTAATTCCTGCAAATCTTCTGCAGGAATCGGTCCGTCAAAATCCACCTCTAAGACCTCTGCGCCGATGTGAAAGCCGGAATTTGCGTAGCCGTAGCGCTTATGAATAATGCCGGAGAGGATATGCTCGCCGGTATGCTGCTGCATCAGGTCAAAACGGCGCGCCCAGTCAATGGCGCCCTCCACCGTTTCGCCCACAGGGAGCGCATTATCGCACAAATGGAAAATTTCTTCCCCAATTTCTTTTACCTCCAGCACCCGGGCGTCTCCCAAAGTGCCAACATCGCAGGCCTGACCGCCACCCTCGGGATAAAAGGCGGTGGCATCCAGTGTAACAAGAAAACCCTTTTCTGTTTCCCGGCAATCGGTAACCCGGGCAGAAAAGGTCGTTTTATGGCTGTCTTGGTAGAATAATTTTTCCATAGGTAATCTCCTGAAAATATTTGTGTTATTGTACCACAAAGGGGAAGATATTGTCGAGTATTTTTAAGCCGAAAAGGGCGGTTTTCGTGGTTTTTCTATGGGTTTATTCCGTAAAATAAGGTTACTTTAGCAAGGAGGACAAGCTATGCAGTGCCAGAAATTAAAAACCTATATGGAAACCGGCAGGGTGGTGTTTGTTCCTGCAAAATCGGTCATTCCCAATCCCGCCCAGCCCCGAAAGCATTTTGAAGAGGGGGCGCTGGCGGAGCTGACGGAAAGTATCCGCCGACACGGCATCTTGCAGCCCCTTTCTGTCCGTCGGGTAGGTACAAATTATGAGCTGATTGCCGGAGAACGGCGGCTGCGGGCGGGCATTCGGGCTGGTCTTACGGAAATTCCCTGCATTGTGATGACGATGGAGGATGAGGAATCAGGCTGGGTGGCGCTGGTGGAGAATTTACAGCGGCAGGATCTTCACTTTTTGGAAGAAGCCCGGGGCATCAGCCGCTTAATGGACAGAAGCGGAATGAGCCAGGAGCAGGCGGCTCGGTTTTTGGGAAAAAGCCAAAGCGCGGTTGCCAATAAGCTGCGGATTTTGCGGCACAGCCCGGAGGTTTTGGAGCTTTTGCAAAAAGCAAATCTCACGGAGCGCCACGCCCGGGCGCTGCTGAAGCTGCCGGGGGAACAGGACAAAATTTCCGCCATCGGAGAAATTTTGCGGCTGAATATGAGTGTGGCGCAAACGGAGAAATACATAGAAAAATGGCTTTTGGGAGAAAAAGAGACCCAACCCCAGAAAAAATTAGGCTCTTTTCTCAACGGCATTACCCGCTACTTACAAAAAATGCAATCCCAAGGCGTTCCTGCCATCACCGAACGGCGGGAAACGGAAAGCCAAATCGTGCTGACCATCACCATACCAAAATAAAATTGACAATGGACAGTTGACAATTGACAATTATTGTGTCTGCAATCGGACAAATTATATCGCACAGGTATACCAATTGTAGGGGTCGGCGCCTACGACACCCCGCCTGCTGCACTATCATTAGAATCCGTAGGGGCGCATCACGAAATGAGCAAGGTATGATTGCCACCGGCAATCATCACCATTTTGATTCGCTGCGCGGAGCACCACGCCCGCGGGCGATTCTTGAATCGCCCCTACATTTTTCACACCATCGTAGGGGCGAGCATCGCTCGTCCGTACCGTACTGGCAATATGGCATAACCCTCATTTTTTTGCGGGCGGCTAATTGGATCCCCTACATTCCGTTTCCTGCAAAAATAAAAAAGACCATCCCTTTGGATGGTCTTTTTTATAGCTTTCATTAGCCCTCTGCGCGCATCTGAGCGAAGCACTCGCTGCAGTATACGGGACGGTCGGACTTGGGCTCGAAGGGAACCTTTGCCTCGCCGCCGCAGCGTGCGCAAGTAGCGGTGAAGAACTCACGGGGACCGCGAGCGTGGATCTTACGTGCATCCCGGCAGGCCTTGCAGCGCTGGGGCTCGTTCTGGAAGCCACGCTCTGCGTAGAATTCCTGCTCACCTGCGGTGAAAACGAACTCATTGCCGCACTCTTTGCAATCTAAAGTCTTGTCTTCGTACATTGGATTTTACCTCTCTTCGGTTGATTGTTGCCCAGGGTAAGCCTGCCTAATTGACTGGAAACGCCGGGTTGATTTTTATGACGCCAACGCGCCACATTCGTGATTATATACAAATTGTTCACAACTGTCAACGATTTTTTAACAAAAACTGAAAAAATTTCCTATTTTTTGGAAATTAAAGGTCAAATTTGGTTTGTGTACCGCAAGGGATGCCCAAATGTCCATAAGCTGTGGACGTTACGCACCGACCGCGGGGTGTTCGGGTGAGAAAACCCAGCTGCATAAGGTATGGCTCGTACACATCCTCCAGGGTAATTGCCTCTTCGCCGATGGTTGCCGCCAGGGTTTCCAAGCCCACAGGACCGCCTCCGTAGTGCTCAATAATGGCGGTCAGCATCCGCCGGTCAATGGCGTCCAGACCCAAGGCATCCACCTCCAGCCGCTGCAGAGCAAGGTCTGCAGCCTCCCGGGTGATGACACCGTTGCCCATAACCTGAGCAAAGTCCCGCACACGGCGCAAAAAGCGGTTGGCAATACGGGGTGTACCCCGGCTGCGGGAGGCAATTTCCATAGCGCCCCGGGGGCCAATGTCCATTCCCAAAATGGTGGCGCTGCGGGTAACAATGCGGGCAAGCTCCTCCGGGGTGTACAGCTCCAGCCGCAGGGAAACGCCAAAGCGGTCTCTCAGCGGGGCGGAAAGCTGACCTGCCCGGGTGGTTGCGCCCACCAAGGTAAATTTCGGCAGATCCAGCCGGATGGAGTTGGCGCTGGGTCCTTTGCCTACGATAATATCAATGGCAAAGTCCTCCATCGCCGGGTAGAGGATTTCCTCCCCAGCCCGGTTAAGCCGGTGAATTTCGTCAATAAAGAGAATGTCGCCGGGATTGAGGTTCGTCAGCAGCGCCGCCAAATCGCCGGGCTTTTCGATGGCAGGTCCGGAGGTTACCCGGATATTTACGCCCATTTCGTTGGCAATAACACCGGCAAGGGTGGTTTTGCCCAAACCGGGAGGGCCGTAAAGCAGGGTATGATCCAGCGGCTCGTTCCGCCGCCGCGCCGCCTCAATATAAACGGAT
>JAZRKY010000086.1:0-5478 GCA_045646585.1 Faecousia sp.
GTTTTTCCTCCTAATCGGGAGTCCATCTGCCGGTTGCGCCGCAGGGCAGTATCCTCCCGCCGTTGGTTACGGGCAGACCTAACTCCCCTACCTCGGTATGTCCACCGTGGGTTGCACCAAACACTACATCAGACGCATAGCCCACCGCAGAGGGGGCAAGACCTGTGGTATAGGAATTGATAATCACAAACAGCGGATTATCTGTCAGCAGCTTTGCCGTTTCCAGCAGGAAGGGATAGAAGCTGGTTTCCATCTTCCAAATTTCGCCGCTGGGACCTCTGCCATAGCTGGGCGGGTCCATAATGATACCGTCATACCGTCTGCCGCGGCGAATTTCCCGCTGGATAAATTTACCGCAATCGTCCACAATCCAGTGAATTGGACGGTCAGCAAGACCGCTGGCTGCGGCATTTTCCTTTGCCCACTGCACCATACCCTTGGAGGCGTCCACGTGGTAGACCTCTGCCCCGCCGGCGGCGGCAGCAAGGGTAGCGCCGCCGGAGTAGGCAAACAGGTTCAGCACCCGAACCGGGCGACCGGCGGAGGCAACCTTATCCCGGATATAATCCCAGTTGGCCGCCTGCTCCGGGAACACGCCCGTATGCTTAAAGTTCATAGGCTTTACATTGAAGGTAAGGTAATCCCGGTATTTAATTTGCCAGCGCTCCGGCAGGTTATGGTCGCTCCAATGACCGCCGCCTGTGGAGGAGCGGAGATACCGGGCATCAAACTTCTTCCAACCCGGATGGCTGTGGGGCGTATTCCAAATAACCTGGGGATCGGGGCGTACCAAAATATACTTGCCCCAGCGCTCCAGGCGTTCGCCGTCAGAGGTGTCCAGCACCTCGTAATCCTTCCAGGAATCGGAAATCCAAATCATAATTACTCCTTAAAACTGACTGTTAGTCTTTCTTTAAGCATCAGGTGCAGCAGGCTCTGTCTCCTCCGGGGGCGTTGTAGGCTGGTCAGGCTGCTGCCCGCCAAGCCCCACATACGCTTCCCACAACGCCTGGGTGTGCGTCGGACAGGGCGCATACGGAAGCGTATTATCGGGCAGAGACGGAGAACCGGGATTGATAAGCACAGCGGTTTCATTGGGTGATGTTACTTCACTGAATTCAAAGCCTGTATAGAAGCCCTTGAACGCCACGGGATTGCCGCTGGCATCCACCTGATAAACATAGCCGTTATTACAGAACTCAGGCCAAATATTGTAAGGCACAACCTTATTGATGGCATCAATCTCGCTTTGGGTAATCTTAACAAGGGATTTTTGAGAGATAATTGCCGGTGTATAGCCCTCAGGAAGAAGCTCCCCTGCCGCCGCAAACAGGTGGCAATACTCATGTGCCACACCGCCGCCGGAGCAGTAGGTTACTGCCATATGCTTATCGCAGTACTCGGTAGGCGCATCCTCGGCATAAACCTTCACAGTTTGAGTGCGCTTAAAGGTTTCCGTAGTACGGCAATCCTGTAAGCAGGCTTCTGTTGCCAGCTTGCCGCTATCCACACAGATGGTTACATCCTGCATCAGATTTTCATCATAGAGGGGTATATTTTTCTTGCCCTGGTGGAGGGGCTGCATAACCTTCTTCCACATATAAGAGGCAGGGTTATAGCTGCCGTTTTTGAGGTTAATAGGCTCGGGATTGTCGTAACCGCACCATACAGCGGCGGTATAGTAGCCGGTGTATCCGCAGAACCAGCGGTCGCGCTTGCTGGAGGTAGTACCGGTCTTACCTGCTACCTGTACATTGGACAGGTACGCAGTCGAACCCGTACCATTTTTAACCGCATTGGCAAGACAGTAGTTCAGATAGGTCACTGTCTTTTCGCTGATGACCTGTTCGGAAGTCTGATCCTTTTCGAGTACCACATTGCCATCGCTGTCGTACACCCGCAGGAAAGTACGGGCTTCTCTCTGTACGCCGGTATTGGCGAAAGCCGCATATGCCTCTGCCATATCCCGAACCGTTACACCGCGGGTCTGGGCGCCCAAGGCCAGAGGGCCGTAATCCTTATCGGACTGAACTTTGCCGGAACTGAGAACCTCCGAATCCACCAAGGTAGACAAACCGAATTTGTACTTAGCAAATTCGTAGGCATAGCTGATACCGATGTTATCCAGGGTATTGGCGGCAACCGCGTTGACGGAGTCTTCCACAGCATCATAAATTGTCCGCTTGTAGGAGAATTTCCGGTTGTCGTTATTGGGCCAGGGACCCTTTTCATTAAAATAGAGAGGCAGGTCGTAAACAATGGTTGCAGGATTGATGGCGCCCATTTCAAAAGCGGGAGCATAAATGGACAAAGGCTTAATGGAAGAGCCGGATTGCAGCTTTGCTTCCGCGCGATTCCAAGCATCATAGTCAGTCTTTTCTCCCACACCGCCGGCCAGGGCTACAATATCGCCGGTACGGTTGTCAATGACGACAATAGCGGATTGGAGCTGCTGGCCACTCTTAGTTTCGGGAATTACATCTAAATTGCCGTAAACTTCATCCACATAGGTCTGTACCACAGGGTCCATTGTGGTATAAATATGGTAACCGCCTCTGCGAAGCAGCTCCATATAAAGCTTTTCAGTGGAATCGTTCCATTGGGCGCCGGCTTTTTCTGCCAGCTCCTTAGCTACATCCTGCAAAACCGTTTCCGTAAACCAGGAATACACACCCCGGTTAGAAACCTGCTCCAGCACGACGGGGGTGTTACACTTGGGGCAATAGTAGTTTCCGTCATCCTCAATGAAGTTGGCGGCCACATCCCGGTACAGACATTCCTCATTGGGGCAGGTATTGAGCCGTTCCTCCATCGTAATGCCGGACTCAAAGACCATCTCCTGGGCTACGGCTTCATCGTAGGCTTCCTTGGTGATCCATCCCTGGTTGCACATTTCCTTGAGCACAATGACCTGGCGCTCCCGGTTGCGCTCTGCGCCGGTTTTACCGCCCTCCTCAAAGGCTTTGCGGTAGGGGTCAAAAATAGAAGGGTTATTGGTGATACTGATAAGGCTGGCGCATTCCGCGGTGGTCAGCAATTCCAGCTCCTTGCCGAAATAGAATTCCGCTGCGCTGCGGACGCCGTTATAGCCGTTGCCGAAATACACCGTATTAAGGTACAGCTCAATGATTTCGTCCTTGGTAGCCGTTTTTTCTACGCATACGGCGCGGAAAATTTCCATATCCTTACGCTGAACGGTAAAGCTGTTTTCGCCGGTCAGGTTTTTAATAAGCTGCTGGGTAAGCGAAGAGCCGCCCGCTGTACCGCCACCGAAAAACATACCGGCGCAGGCTTTTATGGTAGTAAACCAGTCAACGCCCTGATGCTCATAAAAACGCTTATCCTCAATGGCAACCGTAGCTTGAATGAGTGCCTCGGGCATATCCTCAAGATCTGCCCACTGGCGCTTGGTATCGGAATAAATCTGCTGCAGGGGCTGAATTTGACCGTCTGCATCTATATAATATAGGAATGAGGTCATATCCAGCTTGAAGTCATCCAGGTTAAGGTCTGCATTGGGCAGAATATCCGATTCCAGATAATCGCCGAGGATACCTACAAATACAAAGGCGCAAACGCCGCAAATCAAGATTACCGTAGCCAATGCGCCCAGGGCAATCTTTACTACCGCAAAGGTAGCCATCCAAATTTTATATGCAGCGCGAAGCGCGGGATGGGGCTGCCAGTCCTGCCGGACTTCCTCATTCTCCCGTCCACCGAATATCAGCGCTTTTATTTTTTCAAACATAGGCCTTTCCTCCATATACTACAGCCAAAGGCTGAAAGGGTTTCTTTTTGCAAATGGTATATGGGCATACCATCGTTCATATGATTATAGCATACCCCGTAAGAAAACGAAAGACCCAATTTTTTAATATTTAATGAATTTCCGGGAAAACTTATATCGTAAGGAGGAAATGCTATGAGATTTTCCCGGATTTTTTTGCCGGTTATGGCAATTATGCTCTATTTAGGCGTTCATGACGGCAATCTCGCCCTATACCGGCAGGGGCATACCGTGCCGGTGCAGGTTTACGAGGTTTCCGTTTCCCTATTTCCGAAAGAGGACCAATCTGCCCTTGCCGCAGGTATTCCCATCGAAAATCAAAAGCAACTTACTGAGCTTTTGGAAGCCTATCTCTCCTGACAAGTTTTTTCTTGATTTTCTTCCCACTATGCAGTACAATAAAGACACAGAAAGCTATCGGGAGGAATAGTATATGTTCGGTTCTGATTTTATGACGATTGTAGACGAGGACGGTCAGGAATATGAGTTAGAGGTCCTCACCTCCACAGAGGTTGACGGCTGTACCTACCTTGCCGTTGTGCCTGCCAGCTGCGAGGAGGATGAGATTCCCGAGGTAAGCATCCTCAAATCCGAAGAGGATGAAGATGGCGAGCCTCTTCTGTGCGCCATTGAGGATGAACAGGAATTACAGCGGGTATATGATATTATTATGGATGAACTCTACCCGGAGGAAGAAGAATAAGGTAGTACCGCCTGCTTGGTGCGCTGCGTGTCCTTTTGGACCCACATTTTATAATAGGGATGCTTGACTTCCGTATCGGATTGCAGACCTCCCGCCCGCGCTTTGACGATGGGTGGATGTTGGGAGCAGCTAAGGTACAGAGCGGCAACCCACCTGCCATTCGTGCAGGTCATAAATGGATGCGTGCGGCCAAAGCGGGTCCGGGGTGTCGTGAAACGGCACCCCGTTGTTTTTTAGGCCACAGATATTGTCTTTCCTTTGTAATTTTTTACATAAAAGCCAAGATAAATTTGAAATTTTGGACAAGTTGCAATATTAGTACTTGCAACATTCGAAAAAATAGGTTATAATCCCATAGAAACGCAAAATCCAACAGCATATTACTTGTATTTGAGAGGAATTTATTATGAGCGCATCTAACAAGAAAAAGCTCCGCAAGGAGCAAAACGCTGACAAGCTGACTGCCCGGCAGACCCAGGCCGAAAAGGAAGCTAAGCAGCTCAAACGCTATACCGTTACATTCGTTTCCATTATCGCCATTATTCTGGTGGCAGCAATCGCCATCGTTGGCGTTCGCGGTGTTGTTCAGTCCGGTTATCTGCAGAAAAACTCCATCGCCGCTGTTGTAGGCGACAGGGAGCTGAGCGCTGTAGAGCTGAGCTACTACTACAACGATGTAATTCAGCAGAACTACTCCGAGTGGTACAACCAGTACGGCTCCAACACCTCATTGTATCTGCAGCTTCTGATGGGCTTGGATATTACTTCGCCCCTGGACGAGCAGGTTTATGACAGCGAGACCGGTCAGACCTGGGCAAGCTATTTTGTAGATCAGGCACTTTACAGTGCAAAGGACACCTATGTACTGTGCAAGCTGGCAAAGGAAGCCAATTTTGAACTGCCTGAAGATGCAAAAGAAAGTGTAGACAGCCAAATCGCTACTTTGGAGTTCTGGGCTGCCTACAGCGGCTACAGTAATGTAGACAAG
>JAZRKY010000087.1:0-2236 GCA_045646585.1 Faecousia sp.
TCCATCGACCCGAACGTGGGCATTGCCCTTGTTCCCGACAGCCGTCTTGACGTGCTGGCAGAAATGTACAACCCCAAGAAATACACCCCCGCCGTCATCGAATTTGTTGACATTGCAGGTCTTGTAAAGGGCGCATCCAAGGGCGAAGGTCTTGGCAACAAGTTCCTCTCCAACATCCGCACAACCGATGCCATTGTACACGTTGTCCGCTGCTTTGAGGACAGTAATGTTACCCACGTGGAAGGCACTACCGACCCTCTGCGGGACATTGACATAATTAACCTCGAGCTGGTGATGGCAGACATTGAAATGGTGGAACGCCGTATTGACAAGGCACAAAAGGCTATGAAGGGCGGCGACAAGCGCTTTGCCCGTGAGGCAGAGCTGTTTACTGAGCTTTTGGCACACCTGAATCAGGGCAAACTGGCTCGCACACTGGATTGCAGCGACGATGATATGGCAATTATCGCCACCTCCGACCTGCTGACATTAAAAAAGACCATCTATGTAGCAAATCTGGCAGAGTCTGAGATTAACGAGCCGGAAGAAAATCGCCACTATATGGCTGTGAAGGCCCTTGCCGCCGAGGAAGGCAGCCAGTTAATTCCCATTTGCGCCAAGCTGGAAGCAGATATTGCCGAGCTGGACGACCCTGAAGAAAAGGCAATGTTTATGGAAGAACTGGGCGTAGCAGAATCCGGTCTTGACCGTCTGATCCGCAGCAGCTATGCGCTGCTTGGTCTTATCTCTTTCCTCACCGCCGGCAGCGACGAGTGCCGCGCCTGGACCATCAAAAACGGTACCAAAGCTCCCCAAGCCGCCGGCAAGATCCATACAGACTTTGAGCGTGGCTTTATCCGGGCTGAAGTTATCGCCTTCCAGGACATGAAGGATTGCGGCACAATGGCCGCCGCCAAGGCAAAGGGTCTTGTCCGCAGCGAGGGCAAGGAATATGTGATGAAGGACGGCGACATCGTCAACTTCCTGTTCAATGTATAAAGAAAACCGCGGAGGAAATTCAGGAATTTCCTCCGCGGCTTTTTATGTCTGTAATTAAGCTGTAATCTCCTCTTTTTTCTTTACAGCGAGGGAAACAAGCCAAAGCACCAGCATTTCCACTGTGGCAAATAAAAAGATATTCAAAAACGGCATAAAATAGGGCGAGCTTTCAGCCGGGAACATATTAAAGGGATCCCGTACAACAAAAAACCAGTTAAAGAAATGGTCATACCCCTCAATGGACGCATTGTAGCTGTAGTTGCCAATCAACGCCCACACTGCCATACACACCGTTACTGTAAGAACATTACGGAATTTATGAACTTTGGCTTCATTTTCATATACAAGCACAAGCAGACCAAACACAGCCATAATTGAGTGAAAAAACAGTGTCTGGTACGCCCGATAAGACAGCGGATGCACCTCATACCACATAACGCCCGCCGGATAAAGGATGTAAACAAGGTTAGAAACAAAGCCCAAAAGCGCAAAATAAGTTCTGTATTTTGCAAGGAAGGAATTATGATAGCTTAAAAAGCACAGCGTGCAGGTGCAGGTACATACGTGGAAAGGCAGCTTCTCAATATTGATTTCTCCGTACGCAAGGGGCATAATGAAAAAGTCTGCCATATACAGAAGAAAAGCCGTCAAAATAACCTTGTAGATGGTTTTCGCTCTATATTGCGCTGTCTTATCCCGCAAATACCACAGCAGAAAAACGCCAAGAGCAATCGCAATGCCTATGTACATAAAATGCCAAAGCCCAAAGCAGGTGAATACTTCCCCGCCCTTAATATCACCAAATACCTTATGCCAAAATGCGTACATAATGTAACTCCCTCTCAAATAATAGTTATATACCTCACAATAAAGGTAACAGACAAATCAGAGGTAGGGACAATTTGTCTCTGTGCTGTAAACATTTCTCCGCCTATCGAGTATTAGTATATCACAACATAGCTAAATACACAACACCAAATTTTTGCAAAGCCTTGCAAAAAACTTATTACCTCCTACCTATTACTTATTACTTCCCAAAAAATCCTGAATGCAATTTAGGTAAGAGTGAAGAAGTAAGAGGTAAAAAGTAAAAATCCTGAACGCTGTCGCATTCAGGATTTTTTGGAGGCGCCACCCAGATTTGAACTGGGGAATCAGAGTTTTGCAGACTCGTGCCTTACCACTTGGCTATGGCGCCGTCTTAAACGTGAGCCGAAACTCACTATGTGAAAAAAGC
>JAZRKY010000088.1:0-8256 GCA_045646585.1 Faecousia sp.
GCAGCCACCGATTGCGCCGAAGTACACAGCGCCATATTCTTTCATTGCAGCCACCACTTCCGGTCCTCGCTTACCTTTGCCAATCATACCGGTAAGGCCAAGGGAGATCAGGGTAGGACTGTATGCATCCATCCGGTAGGATGTGGTCGGTCCGGCGGGGCCGATACCCAAAGCATTTACTGAATCCAAGAGTTCTTTTTCCAATGCGGCGTAGTAAGGCTTTTCATTGGGAACGTCCACTTCCCGCAGAAATGCCTTTTTTGCCAAATAAGCGGCCTTATCAAATGTACCGCCGATACCCACGCCAACGATAATAGGCGGACAGGGATTGGGACCCGCTTCCTCTACTACCTTCAAAACAAAAGCTTTCACGCCTTCCACGCCGTCCGAGGGGCGGAGCATTTTGAGCTGGCTCATATTTTTACTGCCGAAGCCCTTGGGGGCGACAGTAATTTCGATTTAATCGCCAGGAGCCAGTTCGGTATAGAGCATAGCCGGCGTATTATCCCCGGTATTGACACGATCCAAAGGATCTCTGACAACACTTTTTCGCAGATAGCCTTCGCCATACCCCTGACGGACACCTTCATTTACCGCATCGGTAAGGTCGCCGTCGATATGTACACTCTGCCCTATCTTCAAAAACACGCAGGCCACGCCGGTATCCTGGCAGACGGGAACATTCTCCCGGTCAGCGATCTGATGATTTTCTATGATGCGTTCCGGTATCTCCTTTGCCTGGGGCCAGGTCTCCCGGGCGTGCATTGCTCCAGTCTTTCCGTAATATCCTTGCCTAAATGGCAATTTGCCTCGATACACAGGCGGGCAACCGTATCTGTAATTTGTTGTGCGCTGATTTGACGCATATATATATTTTCTTTTAGCGAATATTGTATATTTGATCCTGCAGATCACCGTAACGGCTGATGACCTCTGCCACTACCCGGTCTCCCTTGGGAAGCTTCCGGGGCACACCCGTAATTCTTTCCGCTTTTTCTTTCAGCTCGTGAATATCAACAACGGGAAGTCCTGCGGCAATCAGCCGGTCACGGAGATCTTTTTTTGTGGGGTTGACCGCAATGCCACCTTGGGTCACCAGCACATCAATATCCTTGCCGGGCGTGGAAACACAGGTCACGCGATCAGTGACAATGGGCAATCTTGCCCGGAACATAGGGGCGATGATCATAGACAGTTTTGCGCCTGCGGCAGTATCGCTGTGACCGCCGGAGCCGCCCATAATATAGCCATTGGAATCGGTGTGTACATTTACATTGAAATCGGTGTCGATCTCCGTCGCACCCAGGATCACCACATCCAGGTTGTCCACCACTGCACTGCGACTGCTGGGGGATGCATACTGCATTGCGGAAATCTCCTGATGACGGGGATCGGTGCGCAAGGATTCCACCGCTTCCAGGTCGAAGCACTGGACATCCATCAAGCTGCGGAAGCAGCCTGCACGGAGCATATCTACCATATATCCGGTAATGCCGCCCAAGCCGAAACTGCCTTGGATCCCCTTTTTCAGCATGATGTCTTTTAAGAACTTTGCTGCTGCCAGAGATGCGCCGCCGGCGCCCGTCTGGAAGGAAAAGCCGTCTGTCAGCAGACCGGATGCCTCAATGACTTTTGCCGCGTGAGAAGCCATCACAAGGCCCACAGGGTCCCGGGTAATTCGGGTTGTGCCGGAAACAATGCCCTTGGGATCACCAATGGCATCCACGGTTACTACATAATCCACATAAGCCTCAGATATGGAATAATCTTGCATAGGATACGGCACAAGATTATCGGTGATCACGATGACCTTTTTGGCATACATAGCATCTGCAAAGGCGTAGCCCAGACTACCGCAGGCAGACTTTCCGTATTTGCCGCTGCAGTTGCCCATGGGGTCGGCGGTAGGTGCGGCAATGAATGCCACATCGATTGGCGTGCGGCTCAGGCTGATGTCGCTGGGCCTGCCGCCATGGGTACGGAATTGAACCGGCTTTTTCATAACGCCGTTGCTAATGGCGCGACCCACCGTAGCGGCAATATAGTCTGCCGACAGACCGGTGACCACCCCGTTTTGAATATGCTCCAGCAACGGCGCGTGGGTATCAAATACGGAGCTGGCATTTACATTCAGATCCCGAATGCCCATTTGGGCAATGGTGTCCATAACCATATTCAGCACAAAGTCGCCGTTGCGAAGGTGATGGTGGAAAGAAACAGTCATCCCGTCCTTCAGTCCGGCAAGCTGCACAGCTTCCCAGATGGAATTTACCAATTTACTCATACTTTTTCCCTCCTGGCAAGACCCAGAGCCTCTGCCATAGCAATGGTTCGCTGGGCGCGCATAACGATGGGAGCATCGATCATTTTCCCACGCAGAGCGATGGCACCCTTGCCCTGTTTTTTCGCCAGAGCAATGGCTTCCATAACTTCATACGCATAATCAATCTCAGGCAATGTGGGGCTGAACACCCGATTGATCACATCCACATGCCGTGGGGAAATGGATGCCTTTCCGCTGAATCCCAGACTCTTTGCCAGCGTGGCATCGATCTCGATACCTTCGTCATCATTTACATCGGTAAAGGGCGTGTCATAAACATCTATACCGGCAGCCCGGGCGGCCATAACCAGCCGGGTGCGGGCATACTCGATCTCCCGACCCTCTTTGGTGCGCTTACATTGCAAATCGGCCGTCAGATCCTCAGCACCTAAAAACAGCGCCTTTATACGGCCAGAAGCAGATGCGATTGCAAAAGCATTCTCTACGCCCAACGCAGTCTCAATCAAAGGCATCAGACCAACCGTTCCGGTTTTTATACCCAGTTTCTCTTCTGCCGCAGTGATATACGCATCAGCAGCAAGTACATCGGCGGCACTTCCGGTTTTCGGCAACAGGATCAAACCAGGCGTATAAGGCAAAATAGCATCGATATCCTTTTGCCAATAGGGCGTATCAATGGAATTGATACGGACGATGATCTCACAGCCACGGAAATCCATATAACGCATGGTGTTGCGGACTAAGATCCGTGCGGCGTCCTTTTCATCGGGAGAAACGGCATCCTCCAAATCAAAAATAACAGAATCTGCGCCCAGGCAATTGCCGTTAATCAACATATTGGGATTATTGCCGGGCAAAAAGAGCATACTGCGACGCATCACACTTCCCCCTTTCCCCGAAGAACAGCAGTTTCCATCCGGGCGCGCAAAACGCATTCCAATGCCCCCCGGTCAATGACCCGGACATTGGCATTGGCAACACCCTGCTCTGCCAAAACCTCCCGAACGGTGCGGTCAATACTGTCTCCAAACTGCCCCAGAACCACAGATTCCAGTTGAATGGACAGACCGTTTTGTCCGGGTTCTATTTCTATGTAAGCATCGCTGGACTCCATAGTGCCGGCAGATGCACGCCTTAAAATATCCATAGAAATACGCTCCTTTTTGAAATTTATGAAATTTACTGTAACAATCTTTCCATATTGTATAACACAATTTTGACTTTTGCAATTGTTTTTCTGTTTTTTCATTGCATATACCGGAATTATCATATATAATGATTTTAGGAAAGTCACCGGAAAGGAAATGTTATGGATATTGAGATGCACTGCCCTTTGCAGGGGTCAAAAGTAAATATATGGAGCGATTTTCTGGCAAAAGCAGGACTTGCGGCAGCTGCCGATGCTGAGCAAACGGTCCTTATTTGGGATGCAGAAGAGCTTATTGCCACCGGCTCCCGGACAGGAAACCTTTTGAAATGCATTGCAGTTGACCCCGCCCGGCAAGGTGAGGGCCTGCTTGCCAAAGTGCTTACCACATTGCGGCAGGAGTCCTTCCGGGAGGGCTATCAGCATTTATTTCTCTATACCAAACCAGCCAACGGACCGCTATTTTCCGATTTGCTGTTTTATCCCGTGGCGCAGACCGGGGATGTTCTGCTGATGGAAGACCGCAAGGATGGTATTCACAGCTTCATCCAGAATCTGTACCCACAAAAGTATACAGGGAAGATCGGTGCAGCAGTCATGAACTGCGACCCCTTCACTTTGGGTCATCAGTATTTGATTGAAACTGCCGCAAGGGAGTGCAACCACCTGTATGTATTTGTCCTATCTGAGGACAAGGGGTATTTTTCGGTGGCAGACCGCCTGGAAATGGTGCGCCGGGGTACCGAGCAGCTTCCTAATGTAACCGTATTGCCAACAGGTCCCTATCTGATCTCCGGTGCAACCTTTCCCACCTATTTCCTGAAAAACAGGGATCAGGCAGAACAAATCCACTGCCAGCTGGATGTGGAGATTTTCGCCCGGCATTTTGCCCCGGCTTTTTCTGTAACCACCCGTTATGTGGGAACAGAACCCCTCAGTCTATTGACCAATCAGTATAACGAAGTTTTGAAAACGCAGCTTCCCCGACACGGAATTAAGGTTGTGGAAATCCCCCGGCTATCTATAGAAGACACTCCCATCAGTGCAAGCGCCGTGCGGAATGCGCTGGAAAACAAAGATCAGCAAGCTTTGCGTGCCCTTGTTCCCCATACCACCTTTACTTACTTAAAAGATAATCATTTCATATAAAACGAGGAGGAGATTCTATGGCAGAAAGACGACCGACCCACATTCTCAGCAGCTATTTTGCTCCCCGTGGTCATAACCGTATGTATTCCTTGGGTATGCAGCTGGCCCAGCAGTACCTGTCTCCCAACGATAAACTCATCGGCATCATCGGCGAGGCGGGTTCCGGCAAGAGTGCGCTGATCCGGGGTATGTTTCCCGGACTGGAATTAACCAACGATGACAATGGCGTGTACGTCCGCCCGTTACCCCTGCTGGAGCAGGATCGTGGTTTTGCCTTTTTTGCGCCCCATACTTAGCATGTGGATATCCGCTTTGAAAACGGCTTCACCCAAATGACAGAGCTTGCAGATGCCATTACGGAGGCCCTGGAAAAAGGCCGACGGGTGGTGGTGGAGCATTTCGACCTGATATATCCTTTGTTGGGAGCAAATGCGAATCTTCTGCTCGGTGTGGGTGAACAGGTTCTGATCGCCCGTCCTAATATCTTTGGACCGGAGCCGGAAGAGATCCGTGAAACGGTTTACAAATCCCTGCACTACCGGCTGATGGCACATACTGCCGAGGATCTGTGCGAAATGTGTATGTGCGAATTTGACAGAGAACGGTGCGGACATGACGATGTGCGCCATGGCTTTGCCATCTATTTCCCCGAAACGCCCCCGGATATTGATATTCCGGCATTGGAAAGGAAGATAAATGAAATCATTGCGCAGAATCTTCCCATAGGCTATGTAGACGAAAGTCACATCAGTGTGGGAGACAAGGTGCACAAATGCAACGGACCTCGCATCCATGTGCATCATACCGGACAGATTGAGAATTTCCGGCTCATGCATCATTTGATTTACGATAAATTCAAACGCCGGTATTTGCTGGTGGGCTGCGTGGGCGAAAACTCTGACAAACTTTTGGAGCGGTTGGATAACCAGCATCAGCGACCGGGTTGGGACTAATGATGGAAGTCAGCTTGCACGATATTTTAAACGCAAGAGAGGCCCGGGTTCAGCGGCAGCAATCCCTGCTGAGCGAATACCGGGCACCTTTGCTTTGCTTTACCATGAATATTGCAGGACCTGTAAAGATAACACCGCTGATTGAACGGGGGTTTTATGCAGGTCTGGAAATACTGGATAGCCGGTTGCCCCAAGAAAAGCTCCTTTTCCGGGAAATCCGGACATTGCTAACAGGCTGCGAAGCATACTATGTGATCCCCGCTCCTGCTTTGGCATTAAAATCGTTTTGTGCTGATATTGAAGAAAAACACCCGCTGGGTCGCCTTTTCGATATGGATGTGATCGACGCCGACGGTACAAAATTAGAACGGGAAACTGAGCGCAGTTGCATGGTTTGCGGTGCGACCGGGCGCTTTTGCGCAGCCAGCCGGGCCCATTCTGTGGCGCAATTGCAGACCGTCACCAATCAGATACTCACGGCGTATTTTGCCGAATTGGATCAAGAAACCATCGCATCCAAGGCGGTGCAAAGCCTGATTGACGAAGTGTACACCACGCCAAAACCCGGCCTGGTGGATTGCCGCAACAACGGCAGTCATAAGGATATGGATGTCCGCCTTTTTGAGATCAGCGCCCGTACGCTGCAGCCGTATTTCGGAAGGTGTGTCCAAATCGGGCAGGAGACGGCGCACAGACCTCCGGAAGAAACCTTCCCTCTGCTGCGGGATGCAGGAATGCAGGCAGAGAAAGCCATGCTCTGGGCTACAGGCGGAGTCAACACTCACAAAGGTGCAATCTACACGTTGGGTCTGCTATGCGGCAGTATTGGCAGACTGTGGTCTGCTGAAAAACCTATAGCCGACAGTAATGACATCCTAACGGAATGCGCAAATATCGTTCGGACTTCTGTTCCGGCGGATCTTGCATCCGCAAGAGGCAAAACAAACGGTGAACAGTTGTATTTGAAATATGGCATGCGGGGGATCCGGGGCGAAATTGCAGAGGGTCTCCCGTCTGTACGAAATATCGGACTGCCACGGTTTCAGCAGTTCCTTGCGGACGGTCTCCCGGAAAACGATGCAGGCGCATATACCTTGCTGCACTTAATTGCCAATGTGGCAGATACAAACCTATACAAAAGAGGCGGAGAAGCAGGTGCACAGTGGGCGGCAAAGGCCGCAAGCGATCTGTTGTCTGCAGCGCAGCACCCTGCAATCCGACAGATCGAAGCGCTGGATGACGAGTTTATTGCCCGCAATCTCTCTCCCGGCGGCTGCGCAGACCTGCTGGCAGCAACCTATTTTCTGCAGAAGCTGTCGCAATAAGAGCCAAAAATCCGCCATCGAGTGGGAATAGAGACTACTTTTCGTCCTTGCAATCTGCCGGATGCAGATGTATAATAAAGAGGAAAATTTTAGAAAGAGGAAAAAGCTATGGATGCGATATCATTAATTGTTCTGATTGCAGTGATTGCCATCGCCTTTATTTTTAAGGTGAACACGGGCCTTACTGCCATACTGGCATCGCTGGTACTGGTGTACAGCGTAGGTATGCCGGAGAAATTTATCACAGCCGCCTTTGACAGCAAGATGTTTTTAATGCTGTTCGGCGTGATGTACCTGTTCTGCATCGCTCAGGAGAATAAATCCTTGGATGTGCTGGCAAAAAAGGTAATCGCCCTTTCCAAAGGCAAGGTAAAGCTGTTCCCGGTGATTTTGTTCCTGCTGGGCGCGGTGCTGTCTGCAGTGGGTCCGGGATTGATTTCCGTAACGGCGCTAATGGCGGCTATCATTGTTGCCCTGGCAAAGCAGACCGGCTGCAGCCCCATCAGCCTTTTGCCCTTTGGCACATTGGGCGCATTTGCCGGTGGACTTTCTCCCATTACACCCTCTGGCATTGTGGCGGTTAATAAGGCTACCGAAGCAGGCATTGAAAATATTGTTGCGCCGCTGAACCTGAAAATGGTGTTAATCAATGTGGCCTTTGGCGCTGTTTTGTACTTTTTCGTATTCAAGTGGCATAAATTCCAAAAGCCGGCTCTCTCTCAGGATGCAAAAGAAGAGGAAGTGCCTGCCTTTACCCTGAAGCAGTGGGTTACCTTAGCCGGTATCGCCGCTGTTGCGGTAATGGCGTTTTTGGGCATCAATGTCGGTCTTGCGGCTGTCTGTGTAGCGGTTTTGCTTACCGTATTTCGTTG
The DNA here is from genome assembly GCA_045646585.1 of Faecousia sp. GTDB lineage: Bacteria > Bacillota > Clostridia > Oscillospirales > Oscillospiraceae > Faecousia. The sequence continues at coordinate 7,731 of JAZRKY010000088.1, forward strand.
CGCAGACGAGGGCGCAGCGCTGAAAAAGGTGTCCTGGGGTACACTGCTGATGATTACCGGCGTGGGCATTCTGATTTCTGTGGTTACGGAGCTGGGCGGCATTGATTTACTGTGTAACGGTCTGCAAAAGCTGGTTGGTAACAATACAGCATCGGCAATTATGTGTTTGCTTGCAGGCGTAATGAGCTGGTTCTCTTCTGCCTCCGGCGTGGTAATGCCCACCCTTATTCCCACCGTTCCCGCATTGGCGGCATCCCTTGGCGGCGGCAACGAGATAGTCATTACCGTAGCGCTGTGCATTGGCGCCCATATGGCGGCTTTTAGCCCCCTGTCCAGCTGCGGCGGTTTGATGCTGGCGGCATATTCCTCCTCCGGCGAGGTTACGGCAAAGGATCGCAACCGTACTTTCCTTCAGCTGTTTGCTATGTCCGCCGGCGGCTTGGTATTTGCTACGGTGCTGGCGCTGGTAGAAGGTCTCCTCCGCGGCATCATTTGATACATAGAAATCCCCGGAAGCCACCGCTTC
>JAZRKY010000089.1:0-2788 GCA_045646585.1 Faecousia sp.
AGGCTATGAAGGCCCGTGGTATCATGAAGCGGGATATTGACTATGTGGTGAAGGACGGCCAGATCATCATCGTTGACGAGTTTACCGGCCGTCTGATGTATGGCAGACGCTATAACGTGGGTCTGCACCAGGCCATCGAAGCCAAGGAGAAGGTGGATGTTGCCAGCGAGAGGAAAACCCTTGCTACCATCACCTTCCAAAATTTCTTCCGTCTGTACAAAAAGCTCTCCGCTATGACCGGTACAGCCCTTACCGAGGAAGAGGAATTTAACGCCATTTATATGCTGGATGTGGTGGAAATCCCCACTAACCGCCCTGTTATCCGCCAGGATCTGTCCGACGTGGTCTTTAAGACCGAAATGGCAAAATTCCGCGCCATTATCCAGCAGGTAAAGGATTGCCACGAAAAGGGTCAGCCTGTGCTGGTGGGTACGGTTTCCATTGAAAAGAGCGAAATTCTTTCTAAGCTCCTCAAGCGAGAGGGTATCCCCCACCACGTGCTAAACGCCAAATACCACGAGCAGGAAGCAGGTATCGTTGCCCAGGCAGGTAAGTTTGGCGCCGTTACCATCGCCACCAATATGGCAGGTCGCGGTACGGACATTATGCTGGGTGGTAACGCGGACTTTTTGGCAAAGGCAGAGCTTTCCAAAATGGATTTGCCCGAGGAAATTCTCCGGGAAGCCGACTCCTACGCCGAAACCCAAGACCCCGAGGTGCTTGCTATTCGGGAAAAATATAAGGCTTTGCTGAAAAAGTATAAGGAAGCCATCGCAGACGAAGCGGAAAAGGTAAAGCAGGCGGGCGGTTTATTTATCATCGGCACAGAGCGCCACGAATCCCGCCGTATCGACAACCAGCTCCGCGGCCGTTCCGGCCGTCAGGGCGACCCCGGCGCCAGCCGCTTTTATCTGAGCCTTGAGGACGATTTGATGCGTCTGTTCTCCTCGGGCAGAGTGATGACAATGATGGACACCTTAGGCGTAGACGAGGACACCCCCATTGACGCCAAAATCCTCTCCGGCGCTGTGGAAAACGCCCAAAAGAGCGTAGAAAGCCGGAACTTCCGTTCCCGTAAAAATGTGCTGGAATACGATAATGTTATGAACACCCAGAGAGAGGTCATTTACGCCCAGCGGCAAAAGGTGCTCTCCGGCGAAGATTTGCGGGAGAATATGCTGACAATGCTCCGCGCCCTTATCGACACCACCGTTGCCCCCATTCTCAGCGACAATGGCGGAAAACTCACCGAAGAGGGTATCTTGCAGCTTGCCTCCCAGCTTGAGGGCATCTACTTTGCAAAAGGCACTCTGCAAAGCAGAGCCAACCAGCTGCTGGGTCTTTCTGAGGAAGAAACCGCTGAGGAAATCTACAATATTGCCCTGCGCACCTACGAAGCCAAGGAAAACGCCATCACGCCTTCCGTTATGCGGGAGCTGGAGCGGGTGGTTATGCTGCGGGTGGTTGACGAATACTGGATGGATAACATCGACGCGATGGATGACCTGAAGCAGGGCATCGGTCTGCGGGCTTACGGTCAGCACGACCCGGTTATTGCTTACAAGGAGGAGGGCTATCAGCTCTTTGAGGCGATGATTACCGCCATTCGGGAGGAGACCATCCGCCGGCTGTTCTTAGTCCAGCTTCGCACCAATCAAGAGGTCAAGCGGGAAAAGGTTGCCAAGGAAACCGGCACCAGCGCCCCGGACAAAACGGTGAAAAAGCAGCCTGTAAGAGCCGAAAAGAAGGTCGGTCCCAACGACCCCTGCCCCTGCGGCAGCGGCAAGAAATACAAAAAGTGCTGCCGCGACAAGGAAGCTTGATATGCAGCTTATCCAGCAAGGCGACCTTGCCTATCTCACCGCTGAAAATATAGATACCCCGCACCTCTTCACCACCCGAAAAGGCGGTGTAAGCGGCGGGCATCTATCTTCTATGAACATCGGCACCCGTCGGGGCGACGATATGCAGAATGTTCTGAAAAACTACGAAATTTTAGGAAAAACCATTGGTTTTGACCCAAAAAAGTCCGTTCACACCAAGCAAACCCATACGGACATTGTCCGCGTCGCAGACGAAAGCCTGTGGGGCGCGGGGCTTTATGCGCCCGACCTTTCCGATTGCGATGCCCTGATTTCCAACACACCCGGCACAGCGCTGGTCATCTTCACCGCCGACTGCACCCCCATTCTGCTTTACGACCCCGTAACCGGAGCGGTAGGGGCTGCCCACGCCGGCTGGCGGGGAACGGCGGCAGATATCGCCGGCAAAACCGTCCGTGCTATGGTAGAAAATTTCGGTTGCGACCCCAAAAATATTAAGGCCGCCATTGGACCTAACATCGGGAAATGCTGCTTTGAAACCGACCGGGATGTGCCCGATGCTATGTATGCCCTTTTAGGGGCAAAAGCCGACCCCTATATCACCCAAACAGGCGAAAAAAACCACTTGGACTTAAAACAAATCAATGCCTGCCTGCTGTACCGGGCAGGTGTTACCTCTGTGGATATTTCTGACCACTGCACCGCCTGCAACCCGGAGCTTTTCTGGTCGCACCGAAAAGTCGGCGCCGCCCGGGGCAGCCAAGGGGCAATTATTCTATGCAAGGAGAGAAAAGAATGAAACGTGTCCTTTCCATATGGCTTGCCGTGTGCCTTTTTCTCTCTTTGGCAGCCTGCGGCTACGATTATTCCGGCTATATCCCCACCGGCGGCGGCTTAGCTGACGGCAGCACCACCCCCACAAACCCGGAAAATCAGGACAAGGTCATTACAATGACCTACTATAA
>JAZRKY010000090.1:0-4853 GCA_045646585.1 Faecousia sp.
ATAAAGGTATCTGCGCCGATGGCGGTCAGCTCTTCCATCGCGATAGATGCAGACGGACCGCCGATGCCGGTGGAGCAGACGGAGACCTTTTCTCCGCAGAGGTAGCCGGTGTAGATATTATACTCCCGGTTCATACCGATATGGACAGGATTGTCAAAATAAGACGCGATGGCTTCACACCGACCGGGGTCGCCGGGCAGAAATACATATCTGCCCACATCACCGGCAGAGCAGTTAATATGGTACTGTTTTTCGGTAGCTTGCATTTTATTTCCTCCTTATTTAGAAAAGGCTGACTTGATTGGAGTCGGGCAGGCTGCCGAATGCGCCTGCGTCTTTGAGCATCTGAATGTGGGTCTTAGAAACCTTGGGACAGGCAGATGCCACCTCCTCGATGGAGATAAATTCCCGGTTTTCCCTGCCCCGCATCAAATCCCAGGCTGCGCTTTCCCCAAGACCGGAGATAGATACAAAGGGCGGGCGGATTTTCCCATCCTCAATGAGGAAGCGGGTGGCGTGGCTCTTATAAATGTCAATTGGCAGAAACTGGAAACCACGAAGATAAAACTCGTAGGCAACCTCCAAGGTGGTGAGCAGGTCGTCTTCCTTGTCGGTGGCGTTTTCGTTGGCGTCGATGGCTTTGATATGGGCTTTAACTTCTTCCATACCGTTTGTCATCATCAGGGCATCGAAGCCGCCCTTTTGGCTGCGGCGGTAGAAATACGCCGCATAGAACGCCAGGGGATAATTGACCTTAAACCAAGCGATACGGAACGCCATCATAACATAGGCCACCGCGTGCGCCTTGGGGAACAAATATTTAATCTTCTTACAGGACAGGATATACCAATCCGGCACGCCGGCATCCAGCATTTCCTGCTCTGCGCCGTCGGGCAAGCCCTTACCCTTACGGACAGACTCCATAATCTTAAATGCCCGTTTTTCCGGCAATCCCCGGGAAATGAGATAAATCATAATATCATCCCGACAGCCGATGGTCTGGTCAACCTGGGCTGTGCCGGAGACGATTAAGTCCTTGGCGTTGCCCAGCCACACATCGGTGCCGTGAGTATAGCCGGAAATCCGCACCAAAAAGTCAAATTTTTCGGGCTTGGTATCGAGAAGCACCTCTCGGGTAAAGCGGGTATTAAATTCGGGAACGGCTACGGCGCCGGTAGGACCGAGTATGGGGTCATTTTCGTAGCCAAGGACCTTGGAAGAGGTGAAAATGGACATCGTTGCCTTGTCGTCCAAGGGAATGGTCTTGGCATCCACCCCGGTATCGTCCTCCATCATACGGATCATCGTGGGGTCATCGTGTCCCAGCATATCCAGCTTCAGGAGGTTTTCTTCCATAGAGTGGTATTCAAAATGGGTGGTAATCTGGTCGGAATTGGGGTCGTCCGCCGGGTGCTGAACAGGGCAGAAATCCCAAATTTCATTTTCCTGGGGAATAACCACCAGACCGCCGGGGTGCTGACCGGTGGTACGGCGCACGCCTACACAGCCGGAAGCCAAGCGGTTTTCCTCTGCCCGGCTGACTACCCTGTTTCGCTCGTCTAAGAATTTCTTGGCATAGCCAAAGGCGGTCTTTTCCGCCACCGTACCGATAGTGCCTGCCCGGAAAACGTGGGACGCGCCAAACATTTCCGTACAATAGGCGTGGGCGCGGGCTTGGTATTCGCCGGAGAAATTCAGGTCAATATCCGGCACTTTATCGCCGTCAAAGCCCAAAAAGGTTTCAAAGGGGATGTTAAAGCCGTCCTTTTCCATCTTTGCGCCGCATTTGGGGCAAACCGCGTCCGGCAGGTCCGCGCCGCAGTTATAGCCCTCCGGCACATCTAATACCGTGTGCTTACAATCGGGATTGGGACAGCGGTAATGGGGCGGGAAGGAATTAACCTCGGTAATGCCCGAAAGATAGGCAACGATAGAAGAGCCAACGGAGCCTCGGGAGCCAACCAAGTAGCCGTTTTCCAGGGAATTTTGCACCAGACGCTGGGCGGACATATAAATCACATCGTAGTGGCAGGAGATTATGTCATTTAGCTCCGTATCCACACGGCGTACCATAGATTCCGGGGGATTTTCGCCGTAGAGCCGATGGAATTTGCCGTAAACCAGGTTTTTAAGGTCCTCAACGGAATTTTCGATGGTGGGGGCAAACAGGTTATGGGGTACCGGGCGAACGGTGTCGCACATATCGGCAATTAAATTGGGGTTATCGATAACCACCTCTTTTGCCTTTTCTGCGCCCAAATAGCTAAATTCCGTCAGCATTTCGTCGGTGGTGCGCAGATACAGGGGGTTATCCTTGTCCGCATCGTCAAAGCCCTTGGTGGCAAGCAGAATATGGCGGAAGATTTCGTCCTCCGGGTCTAAGAAGTGGACATCGCCGGTGGCAACCACAGGCTTTCCCAGTCTGCGGCCAAGCTCCACGATTTGGCGGTTGCAATCTATCAGCTCCTCTTGGGAGATAGCGATAGGGGCTTCGCCCTTTTTGCCCTCATCCAGCATAAAATGGTTGTTGGACAGGGGCTGGATTTCCAAGTAATCGTAAAATGAAGCAAGCCGCTCCAGCTCCTCCCAGCTTTTGCCCGCAAGAGATGCCTGATAGACCTCGTTATTTTCGCAGGCAGAGCCGATAATGAGACCCTCCCGGAGCTTTAATAGCTCAGATTTGAAAATCCGGGGGAATTTCTTATAGTGCTTGAGATTGGCATCGGAAATAAGATGGTACAGATTTCGCAGACCCATCTGATTTTTGGCAAAGAGCACAATGTGCTGGCATCTTACGCTTTCTCTTCGGTTTACAGGTCGAAGGGAGAGCATTTTTTCATTTATGCTCTGCAGGTCAAAAATTCCCTTTTCTTCCAAAAGGGGCATCAGCTTTGCCATAATCTGACCGCAGATAAGGGCATCGTCTCCGGCTCTGTGGTGGTTGAAGCTCCCCAATGCAAAGTGCTTTGCCACCAAATCCAGCTTAAATTTGCCAAGCTGGGGCAGGAGATTTTGGGTGATGGTGAGGGTATCCGCCACCGTAAAATCGTGAGGGATGCCCAGTTCATCGCAGGCGCGCTGAATAAAGGTAATATCAAAATCCGCATTGTGGGCAACGATCGGTCTATCGCCGATAAAGTTAAGTAGCTGGGGCATTACGGTGTCGATGGTGGGCGCGCCCTTTAGCATAGCGTCTGTAATGCCTGTTAAGTTACTGGTCTCCCGGGAAAGGGGTCTGCCGGGGTCAACAAAGGTCTGGAAGCGGTCGATTTCCTCCCCCGCTTTCATCCGTACTGCGCCGATTTCGATAATTTTATCGTGGCGGGCATAAAGCCCTGTGGTTTCCAAATCCAGAGCAATATATTCCCCTTGGAATGTCATATTGCCCTTACCCCGAACGCAAAGGCGGTCGTCTACATCGTTTATGTAGTAGCCCTCGCAGCCATAGAGGATTTTAATAGTTTCATCTGTGCCGGCGACCTTGGGCGCGCCTTTCCAGTCCTCAATGGTATGCAGAGCCTCCGTAAAGGACTGGACACAGCCGTGATCTGTGATGGCGATGGCCTTATGTCCCCAGGAAGCGGCTCTGCGGATGGCTTTATCAATATCCGTCAGGGCATCCATATTGCTCATATTGGTGTGCAGGTGCAGCTCCACCCGGCGACCGTCCGGGCAGGTATCCGCCCGGCTTTCCATTTTGCCGGGCATAATGGCATCGGGCTTTAGTATAAGCTCGCTGTCGTAACGGTTGATTTCCAATCTGCCCCGGACACGGAGGACTTTTCCTGTCTTTACCCCATCTAAAATGGGCTTTGCCTCGTTCGCTTCCATAAAGCGGTTAATGCGGACAGAGCCGCTGTTGTCGGTCATATCAAAGGAAATGACCCAGGCGTTGCGCTTTTTCAGCTCCCGATGGTCAACGGCAAAGACCTTGCCCTCTACGATTACGCTGCCCATATCCAAATCCAGCTTTTCCATAGGCGTGGCATCGCCCTTGAAGGGCTTGCCGAAAATGGCATCCGGCTTTGCTTCCTGTTTTTCCTTTTCCCGGAAAACAGGGGCGGGAATGTTATCCATCATTTCCCGGCGCATTTTTTCCATAGCGCTTTGCAGTTCTTTGCCCTCTAAAACCGCCCCGGTTTCAATGGCAATTTCCAAGTTCACCCCAAAGCGGTCATTTAAGGTGGCTTTCACTTGAGGCAAGACCTTTTCTAAGGTTTCCTTGCCGTTTGCGGGCAGACGGATGGTTAGACTCTCCCCCGCAAAAGCATACTCCGCCCCGGCAAGCACGCCCCGAGCCATAGAATTGTAGCCAACAAACAAATCCCGCACTTCCTCCGGGAGGATTTTGGAAAGCTGAGAGGGCGGGAATGCGCAATTTATGCGAAGGGTACTCAGCCCATAAAGGCTCGTCAGCTCCCGTTCTGCGCTATCCAGGGCGGAACGGGGAATATACAATTCGCTTGCCATATTCACTTCAATCCGCCGGATTTTGGGGTCGATGTCCGCATTTACCAGCACTGCCTGGGAAAGGGCTTCTGCAAAGGCTTCCGGGGGCCGGTAATGGGGGAACATCTGCAAAAAGGGAACTTTTTGTGCCATAATTTCCTCACATTTTTTCGATTCTGTCTAATAGAGCAGGCAATAGCTTATCGTAGGGGTACTTGCCGATTTGCTCCCCTTTTTCAAAGAGCATACCGCAGTCCTCACCGCCGGCGATGCCGATGTCTGCCTCCCGGGCTTCTCCCGGGCCGTTTACCACACAGCCCATAACCGCTACGGTGATAGGCTTATTACAATTTTTCAGGGCTTCATCTACCTGATTTACCAAACCGATCAAGTCGATTTTTGTC
>JAZRKY010000091.1:0-6447 GCA_045646585.1 Faecousia sp.
ACGGATAGAAAAGGAGAGCTTCATACCGTTTCCTCCTCATAGACGATTTTATTGAGGGCATTTAAGTAGGCGTGGATAGATGCGCCCACAATGTCGGTAGAAATGCCCTTGCCGGAGTAGACCTTGCCGGCGGAGCGGAGCTTAACTACGGTTTGACCCATAGCCTCCTGACCTTCGGTTACGGCCTGAATCTGGAAATCGTCCAGCTCGTAGTGGTAGCCGGTAATCTGCTCCAAGGCACGGAAAGCCGCATCGATAGCGCCGTCGCCCAGGCTGACGCCCTCTAAGGTCTTATTGTCCTTCATAAGGGTCATATGGGCGGTAGCGGAGGTGGCGCTGGCGGCGGTGATGACATAGCTTTGCAGCTTATAGGTCGGCGGTACCTGCATAGCGGCGGCGGCCACGATGGCATCCAGCTCCCGGGCGCTGACCTGCTCTTTTTTGGAAGCAATCCGGGTAAAGGCGGCATAGACATTTGCCCCATCCTCTTCGGACAGGTCGTAGCCCAGCTTGGCGGCGGCCTGCAATACGGCGGTAATATCGTCATTTCCCGTCAGGAACAGGGAATCGTTCTCTTGGTGCGCAGAAACGGGAGCGGAAGCGCCCTTGCCGGATTGGCAAATCCGGGCAACCTGCTCCTGGATTCGCTGCAGCTGGGTGGTGCGTACCGGGGAGGTAAGACCCATAGCGCTGCCCTTGACAGCCAAAATGGATGCCATATTGGCGTTCGATGCGGCAGATGTGGGATAGGTTGCGCCCTTGATTTCGGCTACGCCGTTTTTTAGCGAGGAGATGGCGCAGGCGTCGGCCAGCGACAGCTCGTTACTGCAACAAACGCCCAAGGAAACGGTTTCGATATTGGTGGTATTTGCTTTGACCTCCGCAATAAAGGCGGCAAATTCGTCGGGGAGCATATTGCCTGCGGCATCGCCCACCGTAACAGTAGTTGCGCCGGCTGAAATAGCGGTGCTCAGCGCCTTACACAAAAAGGCCATATCGCTGCGGGTGGCATCGTCGGCCACAAATTCAACATCCGGGCATTTTGCCTTGCAGGCGCGGACGGTTTCTTCGATAGCAGAAAGCATAGCCTCCGGCTTTTTATGGAACAGGTATTCCATCTGCACGGTGCTGACCGGGGCGCAGACCTGAAGCCGGGGGGCTTTGGCGTCCTTTAATGCCTGCCAAACCGTTTCTACGCTGTCGTTATTCAGCGCAACGGGAACGCAAAGGGCGCTCTCTTTCACAGCAGAGGCGATGGATTTAATCAGCAGACTGTCGATTTTGGTGTTTTCGATGGGGGGCAGCTCGATAACGGAAACGCCTAATTTATCCAGCAGCTTGCTAAGCTCCAATTTTTCCTTAAAGGTCAGGGAAAGACCATTTTGCTTCATTGTGATGTCGCTGATACGAATGCAGTTCATAGTTAAACACTCCTTAATGGAATTACAGATTATAAATGTAGGGGAGGCTCTCTCTACTTAGCTCCCCCTATGGGGGAGCTGGCAGAAATCTTTGATTTCTGACTGAGAGGGCAATCAAAAACCCTCTCCGCCTCGGTTTATAAACCGAGGCACCTCTCCCAAAGGGAGAGGCAAGTGGTGTTGTATAATGGTGCGGTAAAAGCCATTAAAAAAGTCCCTGAGGCGAAATTTGCCTCAGGGACGAACATAAAAATTCGCGGTACCACCCCGGTTGCTTTGCGCGCAAAGCCTCTCTCGGACTCTGTTAAGTCCAAAGCCGATAACGGGGCGACCGTGCTTCATTACTGCTTGCGATTACGCAAGGTTTACAAAGCCGACTCGGGAAGCAGTCCGCTCTAATCTTCCGCACCGGCTTACACCACCCGCCGGCTCTCTGGAGCTTTCAATAAGAGCATAATTTCCGTCTACATCTTTATCTATATAGTGCAATAATGGGAACATTAAACCATAATTAAGGTATTTTGTCAATGGGCTTTTGCCCAATTTGTAAAAAAAGTTTGTTTTTGTGAGAAAAACATTTGACTTTTTGGGGCGGTCGTGTTATTGTCTATACATATATTGAAAAGGCGCTGACGAAGACGGCAGAAGCAAGGAATTTTCAGAGAGCCGATGGCAGGTGAAAATCGGTAATTTTAAGCTTCAAACGCCCATCCCTTCCGAGCCGGAGCCCGAAAAATTACAATCAGTAGGCGCTCCCGTATCCCTGCGTTAAAGGGTAGGATGTGTTGGCATCTGATAAGTGGCGGGGGTAGCCCGCAATTTGAGTGGTACCGCGGATATTTTTATTCGTCTCAAGATTTTTCTTGGGGCGTTTTTATTTTGGGAGAGGAAGGATAACTATGAGCGACAAGAATACTGTACATAACCCCTTACTGGATGTGGCGTTGCGAATTCGTGAGATGCGTCTTATCGTTGGCTACAGCACCCGGGATATGGCGGAAAAAACAGAAATATCCCAAGCGCTCTATGAGGAGTACGAGTCCGGGAGCGTGGATTTGCCTTTCTCCTTTATGCACAAGTGCGCCAAGGTCTTTGGTCTGGAAATTACGGAGCTATTAGAGGGTCATAGCGCAAAGCTCTCTGCCTATACCGTTACCCGCCGGGGCAAGGGTATGGTTACAGCCAGCGAGGATGGCATTACCATCGCCGATATGGCGCCTATGTTCCGCCAAAAGCTGGCAACACCCTACTATGTAACATACGAATATTCCGAGGAGCTGCAAAATAAGCCTATCCACACCACCACCCACGACGGTCAGGAATTTAACTTAGTTCTTTCCGGCGCTATGCGAATCTGCATCGGCCAGCACGAGGAGGTGCTGCGGGAGGGCGACTCTATTTTCTACCAGTCCTCTGCGCCCCACGGTATGATTGCCGTTGACGGCAAGGACTGCACCTTCCTTTCAATGATTATGGCCAGCGACAAGCGGGACACCGCCCTAAAGCTGCCGCCCCGCACCGAGCGGAAGAGGGAAAAGGCAAAGCTCCTTTGCAACCGCTTTGTTTGGGGTGTGGAGGATGAGGACGGCGTGCTGACAGATGTACAGTTTGCCGATACCGACAGCTATAACTTTGCTTTCGATACCGTAGATGCCATCGCCCGGAAAGACCCGGAAAAAACCGCCATGGTGCATATCGCCAACGACGGCACAGAACGGAAATTTACCTTTAAGGATATGAAGGACGCTTCCTCCCAGTGCGCTAACTACTTTAAGAGCTTGGGTATCAAGCGGGGCGACCGGGTGATGCTGGTGCTAAAGCGGCATTATCAGTTCTGGTTTGCCATTTTGGGTCTGCATAAGTTAGGCGCAATCGCCATTCCCGCCACCAATCAGCTGGTGGAGCACGACTTTACTTATCGCTTCCAGGCAGGCGGGGTCTCCGCCATCCTCTGCACCGCCGATGGCGACACCGCCAATCAGGTGGATTTGGCGGAAAAGGTCAGCGGAATGTCCTTAACCAAGGTTTTGGTAGGCGGCAAAAAGGACGGCTGGCACGATTTTGACCAGGAGTACGGCCTCTTCAGCCGCCGCTATGAAAGAGCCGAGGATGCTCCCTGCGGTGATGACCCAATGTTAATGTTCTTCACCTCCGGCACTACCGGCTATCCCAAAATCGCTATGCACAGCTATAAATATGCCTTAGGCCATTATGTAACGGCAAAATATTGGCATCAGGTGGAAAAAGACGGTCTCCACTTTACCATTTCCGAGACCGGCTGGGGCAAAGCCCTCTGGGGTAAGCTCTACGGCCAATGGCTTTGCGAGGGCGCTGTCTTTACTTACGACTTTGACCGCTTCGAGGCAGATAAAATTCTGCCCATGTTCAAAAAGTACAATATTACTACTTTCTGCGCGCCGCCTACGATGTACCGTATGCTCATTAAGCAGGATTTGAGTAACTACGACCTTTCTTCCATTCATCACGCCACCACCGCCGGTGAGGCGCTGAACCCGGAAGTGTTCTATCAGTTTGAAAAGTCCACAGGCCTTAGAATCCACGAGGGCTTCGGTCAGACGGAGATGACGCTGGGTATCGCCAACCTTTACGGCACAGCCATCAAGCCCGGCGCTATGGGCAAGCCCGTTCCCGGCTACGGCATTGACATTGTGGATGCCGATGGAAAGAGCGTACCTGCCGGTGTTAACGGTGAAATCGTTATCCACACCGACCCCAAGCCCACCTGCGGTGTATTTTTGGGGTATTACGGAAATGCCGAAAAGACCGACGAAGTGTGGCACGACGGTATGTATCACACCGGCGACCTTGCCTGGCGGGATGAAGAGGGCTATCTGTGGTATGTGGGTCGGGCGGATGATGTAATTAAGTCCTCCGGCTACCGGATTGGACCTTTTGAAATTGAGTCTACCATTATGGAGCTGCCCTATGTGTTGGAATGTGGCGTTTGCGCCGCGCCCGACGAGGTTCGCGGTCAGGTGGTTAAGGCCTGCATCGTGCTGACAAAGGGAACAGAGGGGACAGAGGAGCTGAAAAAAGAAATTCAGGCTTATGTGAAATCCCACACCGCGCCCTATAAATATCCCCGGATTGTGGAGTTCCGGGAGGAGCTTCCCAAGACCATCAGCGGAAAAATTATGCGAAATAAGCTGTAAACAGTTGACAGGGAAGACAAAAAGGCAGATAATATCAGCAGTTGACAATTGATAATTGACAATTATGGTGTCGGCGTTGCCGACGAATTGAAATCTGTACTGCAAAATACTGTGTCATTGCGAGGAGCGATAGCGACGTGGCAATCTCCCGGTATGCACTATCGACAATTGGCAATTATGGTATCCCTATTGCAGATGAAATTACGACAGAGGTTACATATATGGATAATAGCATTACCGGGATAGATTTTAAGACCCGGCAGGTGGCGGAGCGCATTCGTGAGCTTCGGGAAGCCAACGGCTTTACCCCAGAGGAAATGGCGCAGCGGACGGAGCTTTCCGTAGAGGAATATCTCCAGCACGAAATGGGCAACCGCAACTTAAATATCGCCTTTTTGTATCGCTGTACGCTCATTTTGGGCGTTGACTTGGGCGACCTTTTGGAGGGTCATAGCCCCAAGCTGCGCTCCTATGCCCTCACCCGCAAGGGCGACGGTCAGCGGATTGAAGAGGCGCACGGTATGGTGGGCTATAACTTAGCCGCAGGCTTTCGCAACCGTATTGCGCTGCCTCTTTATATGGAGCTGCCTTATCGGGCAGATGCCGAAAGCCGCACCATCGAGCTGACCACCCACCAGGGGCAGGAGTGCGACATTGTGATTCGGGGTCATATGAAGCTGCAAATCGGCGGTCATACGGAAATTCTCCTCCCCGGCGACTGTATTTATTACGATTCTGCCGTACCTCACGGTATGATTGCCGTAGACGGTGAGGATTGCGCATTTTACGCCATTGTGCTTTCTAATTCCGCTGCCCGTGAAAATGAGGAGGCAACTGCCGTTGCTACGGTGGAAGCTGCGCCCCATACGGAGGACAAGCACCTGCGGATTTACCGCAATTTCATCATTCCTACCGAGGAAAATGGCCGTCTTACAAAAATTGCCTTCCAAAATGAGGAGAAATTCAATTTCGCCTTCGATGTGGTGGACGCGTTGGGTCGCAGCAAGCCCGAAAAATTGGCAATGCTCCATATCTCCGAGGACGGCACAGAACGCCGCTTCACCTTTAAGGATATGAAGAAGGAGTCTGCCCGGGCGGCAAACTACTTTAAGAGTTTGGGTATCCGCCGGGGCGACCGGGTGATGCTGGTGCTAAAGCGGCACTATCAGTTCTGGTTTGCCATTTTGGGCTTGCATAAAATTGGCGCAATCGCCATTCCCGCCACCAATCAGCTCCTTGAAAAGGACTTTACTTACCGCTTCGCCGCCGGCGATGTGAAGGCTATTTTGTGTACTGCTGACGGCGAGGTGTCTGACGCGGTGGATGCGGCGGCGGAGAAATCTCCTAATCTTGCCTATAAGATTATGGTAGGGGGCAAAAAGGACGGCTGGCACGATTTTGACGAGGAATACACCATTTATTCCTCCCACTTTGCCCGCGCTGAGGATTCGCCCTGTGGCAGCGATCCTATGCTTATGTTCTTTACCTCCGGCACCTCCGGCTATCCCAAAATTGCCGCCCATAACTATAAATACCCCTTGGGGCATTTCATTACCGCAAAATACTGGCACAGGGTAGACCCCGAGGGTCTGCACCTGACCATTTCCGATACAGGCTGGGCAAAGGCGCTGTGGGGCAAGCTCTACGGGCAGTGGCTGTGTGAGGCGGCAAACTTCGTCTACGACTTTGACCGCTTTGACGCAGAGAAAATTCTGCCGATGTTTGCCAAGTATCAAATTACCACCTTCTGCGCCCCTCCCACGATGTACCGTATGCCCATTAAGCAGGATCTTTCTCGCTTTGACCTTTCCTCTATCCGCCACGCTTCCACCGCCGGCGAAGCCCTCAATCCC
>JAZRKY010000092.1:0-6708 GCA_045646585.1 Faecousia sp.
GCAAACGGTGTGAAAGAATTGATCGTTGTTGCTCAAGATACTCCCCGCTATGGCATGGATCTGCCCGGCGGCAAACGGCTGTTGCCGGAACTGCTGCGTCAACTGTGTGCAATCGATGGCTTTGAGTGGGTTCGCATTCACTATGTTTACCCGGATGAGATTGATGATGAACTGATCCGTGTGATTGCCGAAGAACCCAAAATTGTAAAATATCTGGACGTACCTATCCAGCATTGCAACGATAAGATTCTGGCCTTGATGAACCGTAGAGGTGATAAAGCTCTGCTGACAGAACTCTTTAATAAGCTCCGGAATAATGTCCCGGGCATTGTTCTTCGTACCAGTGTTATTACCGGCCTACCTGGTGAGGGTGAGGCAGAATTTGAAGAACTGTGCGAGTTTTTGAAGGAATTACGCCTTGAACGTGTGGGTGCATTTGCCTTCTCCCCGGAGGAGGGAACACCGGCTATCGATATGGACTATCCGGACCAGGAGATTGCGCTTCAGCGAGCACAGAGTATTGAAATGCTGCAATCGCAGATCATGGATGATTACAATGCTTCTTTGATCGGCACTACACTGAAAATTCTTGTGGACGGTTATGATGAGGAGTATCAGCAGTTCTTTGGCAGAACCTTTGCCGATTCTCCTGAGATTGACGGCAGAGTCTGGATTGCTACCGATGAACCCCTGACCGAAGGCGAATTTATCAATGTAACAATCGATGCCTTGGTAGACGGAGACCTCTCCGGCTACCCCCAGGAGGAAACAGTATGACACTTGCAAGTAAAATCACCCTGATTCGGGTGGCATTTATCCC
The DNA here is from genome assembly GCA_045646585.1 of Faecousia sp. Taxonomy (GTDB): domain Bacteria; phylum Bacillota; class Clostridia; order Oscillospirales; family Oscillospiraceae; genus Faecousia. The sequence continues at coordinate 821 of JAZRKY010000092.1, forward strand.
GCTGTTTATGGCGCTTATGTACTTAAGCGGTGGTCAGCCCAACCTTTATATGTGGCTGTCCTTTGTGGTATTTATTATTGCCAGCTTAACCGACTATATTGACGGCTATATTGCCCGGAAATATAAGCAGGTCAGCGACTTTGGTAAATTCCTTGACCCCCTTGCAGACAAATTGCTGGTGATTGCCGCTATGGTAATGTTCTGCCAGTGGGGGAGCTTCCCGGCTTGGGCGCTGATGATTGTTCTGACCAGAGAATTTGCCGTTACGGGACTTCGCCTGATTGCTGTTGGCAAGGGCAAGGTCATAGCCGCCGGCTGGAGTGGCAAGGTCAAAACCGCCAGCACAATGATTGGCCTGTGCGTTATGATGGCTTTCCCCACAGTGGCGATTTTGAGCCAAATCGTAATGGCGGTCATCGTTGTTACAACGGTTTATTCCGGCATTGAGTATTTCTGCCAAAACTGGAAATGCCTTTGGGAAAATTAAGATAAAAACGCCCTCTTCCGTTCTGGAAGAGGTCGTTTTGCCGCTTATTTGCTGTTTTGTACCGTATGTACGATGAAATCAATGCAGGCTTCTTCGCCTAATTTGCTGCTGTTAAGGCAAATGTCGTAATTTTCCGCTTTGCCCCAATCCCTGCCGGTATAGTGCTGATAGTTCAGCCTCCGGCGCTTATCCTTTTCGGCAAGGCGGGCTTCCGGGCTCTTTTCGGCCTGACCGTAGAGATTTACAATGCGGTCCGCACGATAAGGCATATCGGCGTGGATGAAAATGTGCATCGCATCGGGTCTGTCCTTTAGAATATAGTCTGCATTTCTGCCAACAATGACACAAGGTCCCTGCTGCGCAAGCTGCAAAATCACATTACACTGAATGTGCCAAAGGAAATCTGCCGCAGACATTCCCTGCATCACACCGGGAACACCCTGGGATGCGAAAGCATAGGAAAAAGCGGTTTTTCCCGGCGCGTGTTCGCCGTGTTCGTCTACATAGGTGGGGTCAAAGCCGGATTCTAAGGCAATCTGCTCTACAAGCTCCTTATCATAAAAGGGAATGCCCAGTCGCTCGGCTACAGCCCGACCGATACTGCGGCCGCCGCTGCCAAACTGACGGCTGATGGTAATGATTTTCTTTTCCATAAAGATCCCTCCTTTTTGTTGTAAATTTATTATATAGGAAAACTGAAAAAATGTCAAACAGCCGTGTACATTTTTATCTCTTTGTGCTATAATAGCCCAAGATGAAAGTAAGGAGATGTTCCTATGGACTTGATTATTCAAAAGCTGGCGGAAGAGCTGGGACAAAAGATGGAATATGTTTCCAATGTGGTGGCTCTTTTAGACGAGGGAAACACCATTCCCTTTATTGCCCGCTACCGCAAGGAAATGCACGGCGCGATGGACGATACCACGCTGCGTAATTTGGAAACCAGACTTCAGTATCTGCGAAACTTAGAGGAGAGAAAGGCGGAGGTCATTAAAGCCATCGCAAGCCAGGAAAAACTGACGGAAGAGCTGGAAAAAGCTATTATGGCGGCCGTTACCTTAGCAGAGGTGGAGGATTTGTACCGCCCCTATAAGCAGAAGCGCCGCACCCGTGCCACCGTAGCGAAGGAAAAGGGCTTAGAGCCGTTAGCCCTTGCCCTCTTTGCGCAGGACGGCAGCGACCCTGCTGCCCTTGCCGCCGATTACATCGACCCGGAAAAAGGCGTAGAAACGGTGGAAGATGCCCTGCAAGGCGCATCGGATATTGTAGCGGAAATGATTTCCGATGATGCGGGCATCCGCAAAGCCCTCCGTGAAAAAATGGAGCGCAGCGCCATCATTACCGTCTGCGCAGATGATGCGGAAAAGGAAAGCGTATATACGATGTATTACGATTTCAAAACCCCGGTCACCCGGCTCCAAAATCACCAGATTCTTGCCATCAACCGGGGCGAAAAAGAGGGCTTTTTGAAGGTCAGCGCAGCCCTGCCCGGCTTGGAAGGACAAGCTCTTGTTTGCCGTATGGCGCTGAAGCCCACCGCCCATATTTCCCAGTTCGTTCGGGCAGCCGCCGACGATGCCTTTAACCGTCTGATTGCCCCCAGTGCGGAACGGGAACTGCGTAGCACCCTAACCGACCGCGCAGCGGAGTCCGCCATCGGTAACTTCGCCCTGAACCTAAAGCCCCTTTTGATGCAGCGCCCGGTCAAGGGCTTTGTAACGATGGGTCTTGACCCCGGATATAAAAACGGCTGTAAGGTGGCTGTGGTCGACCCCATCGGTCGTGTGCTGGATACCACAGTTGTCTATCCCACCTTCTCCCAAATGAAGCGGGCAGAGGCAATTCGGGTACTGACCGCTATGGCGAAAAAGCATAATGTCCGCCATATTGCCATCGGTAACGGCACAGCCTCCCGGGAAACCGAGTCTATGACTGTGGAAATGCTCAAGGGTCTGCCCGGTGTCAGCTATACGATTGTGAATGAAGCCGGCGCTTCCGTATATTCCGCCTCCAAGCTGGCGGCTGAGGAATTCCCGGATTACGATGTAAATTTGCGCTCTGCGGTGTCCATCGCCCGACGGCTCCAGGACCCGCTGGCGGAGCTTGTAAAGATTGATCCCAAGGCCATCGGCGTTGGTCAGTACCAGCACGATATGCCTGCAAAAAGGCTTGACGAGGCGCTGGGTGGCGTGGTAGAGGATTGTGTCAATGCCGTTGGCGTTGACCTCAATACCGCTTCTGCAAGTCTACTGCAAAAGGTCTCCGGTCTTAACGGTACGATTGCCAAAAATGTGGTAGCCTACCGGGAAGAAAACGGACCCTTTACCGCCCGCAGCCAGCTGAAGAAAGTGCCGAAATTGGGACCCAAGGCTTACGAGCAGTGCGCCGGTTTCCTCCGTGTGCCGGAGAGTAAGGAAATCTTAGACAATACCGGCGTCCACCCCGAAACCTATCAGGCTGCAGAAAGCCTGCTGATGCTCTGCGGCTATGATAAAAAGGATGTAAAGGATGGCAAAATCCAGGAGCTAAATGACCGCTATGAGGCCCTTGGCAAGGAAAACGCCGCCCAGCGCTGCGGCGTTGGTGTGCCCACCCTCGACGATGTGGTTAAGGAACTGCAAAAGCCCGGTCGCGACCCCCGTGATGAGCTGCCGCCGCCTGTTCTCCGCACCGATGTACTGGAAATGAAGGACTTAAAGCCCGGTATGGTGCTTACCGGCACAGTGCGAAATGTCATTGACTTCGGCGTATTTGTGGATATCGGTGTCCATCAGGATGGCTTGGTGCATATCTCCCAGGTTGCTAAGAAGAAGGTTAGCCACCCCAGCCAGGTGGTGCAGGTTGGCGATGTGGTAAAGGTCGCTGTTTTGGATGTAGACGAAAAGCGCAAGCGCATCAGCCTTACAATGAAGGATATCCCCAATGAATAAAAAATCGGGTCAGCGGTGGCTGACCCGATTTTCAGAGTTTAAAAGAACTTCGATATATGTGAATAAGGCTCCCTCTGACGATGGAGCTGTCTAATTGCCGATATTAGGCAATTAGACTGAGGGAGAGAAAAAAGCAGAATTACTGTATTTTATAAACTTTTCTGAACTTTTGGGTTTTCTCTCCCCCAGTCAGCCTATTCGGCTGACAGCCCCCTCGTCAGAGGAGGCCAAGGGAGAATTTGTACTTCTCGACAATCTGAATCGGGTCAGCGGTGGCTGACCCGATATTTTACTGTTCTTTTTTCTTGAAGGGTTTATAGAAAATTATCCAAAGGGCTATAAAAATCGCCGCGCTGATACCTGTAATACAGGCGCCTGCCATAAAGGCATCATTGCGATAAGTGAAGGTAATGGTGTGTTCACCCTCGCTAAGATAGATACCCAGCATCGCATCGCCCACCATTACGGTCTCCACAGGCACACCGTCAACAGTTGCCACCCAGTTGCCGTTTTGGGGGATAGAGGTGTAGAGCAGACCGTCCCGGTTGCAGTCAATAGTGCCGGCAATATAGATGGTGCTGAAATCTGTTAATTGCAAGGTGGAGGCGTTTAGTATATTGTGGGCCTGACGGAACCGTTCCTCGTCCAAAAGACCGTTTCTCAGCCGGATTGTGCCGGTTTCACCAGCCTTGCAGGTAAAGGTGATGTCAATGCGATCTCCCGATGCCACATCAGAAACGGAGATCATTTGGGGCAGGGAATAGGAGTCGCTATATAGGAATTTCCCGTTTTTCTTCACAGTGAAGTTATTACGCTTGGACTGGTCAATATCCACGCAGAAAAAGCCATCCTGTTCGATATAATAGGAAAAGGTTACTGTTCCTTGAGAAGCTGCTGTGTAGCGACAGTATCCGGTGCTGTTGATGTTAGAGATGGTAACGCCATTACTGCCGGTGATTTGCAGACTACTGCCTGAAAGGGAAGAGAATGCATCACTGATGCCTGTGGCGGCTTCTAACAACTCGTTTTGGAAATCAAAGCGGTTTGTTGCCACCTCAAATGCAAAACTGCCAAGCTCGCCGTTTGCCAAAAAGCCCAAGGGGAGATAGGCGTTATTTTCCAGCAGAGCTACCTTGTCAAAGCTGGCGACCTCATCAAAATAGCTGTTTTCTTCCACATACCCGTCTCGTTCTATCAGATATTTCAGCCCTAAAAACAGGTTTGCAACAGGGGAGGCTTCCTCGTAGCAATAGCGGTTATAGTTGCCCTTTGCGCCGTAGCCCAACGCCTGCATAAACTCCGTTACATTGACAAAAGCGGAGCTTGTGAAGGTAGTAATGCCGTTGTAGCCGTTCAGCGCGCCATCGTTGAGAGATTGGGTGTGGGTAACTTCAGAGCGATAGAATAGGTTGTCCTTTTCCAGCTCCTTCATATATTCAATGGCCTGCTCGGTGTTTTCCTTGCCTTTGGGGTAGTTTACGATATTTGTACCGGGAAAGTTGATGCCGAAATTCACAAGATTTAGAATAAACTCCACCATTATTACACCGGCGAGGGTGCGGGCGCAGAGCCTGCGGCGTTCGTCGTGCAGCTGCTGCTGTTCTTCCTTGCTGCGTTCCTTCCGGGCGGGCATAGGCAGAATTTGATAGCTTAGTACCAGAATATACATTGCCAGCAATACGAGGTTAAAGACCAAATATACAGGCTCGTCAGCCTTGTCCGAACAGAAAATCAGCCCTACAGACAAAGCGGCAGCAACAATAATCTGCCAGAGCTTAAACTTTTCCCATAGCAGAAATGCCCGATATGCCATAATCAGCAGAACAAAGGAAAAGAGGAAGGAAAACCGATAGGGAATCATATTGGTAAAGTGAAAGCCGTGCCAGATATAGTCAAGCTGCCGGATAATAAAGCTGACCATCAGGAACAATAGCAGCAAAACAGAGCAGATTTTCTCCCGAATTTTCACTTCCCTGCAGGTAAGAAACAGAAAACCAAGGGCGATTGTGCCAACGCCGCAGTAAAGGTTGGGCGCAGCCTCCGCCTCCTTAAAATTGGGGGCAATCCCGCCGCCCATATTGCCGGCAACCTTACGGAGAGCCTCTAAAATACCCTTTAGGTTATGCTCCGTTACCATATTTAGACGGAAGGTCTCCGGGAAGGCGTTGACGGAAGAATGGGTATTTTGCAGAGCCACATAGGCAGGCAGCTCTACAATCAGGGTCATAGCTAATGCCAGCAGAGAAAAGACACCCATCAAAATAAGGTCAATAAACAGCTTTTTGAAGCCCTTAAAATAGCAAATTTCGTAGCAAATAAAGGATAGGAACAGAAAAATGCAGATAAAAAAGCCAATATAATAATTGATAATAACCGCAGAAAACAGCGCAAGGGTGTAAAGCAAAAACTTCCGTTTTTCCAGCAGACTGACCATACCCAGCATTACTAAAGGCAGCAGGGCAAAGGTATCT
>JAZRKY010000093.1:0-2673 GCA_045646585.1 Faecousia sp.
CCGTAGGGGACGGCGCCCTCGACGTCCCAACTGTTTCAACCGAGCAGAGAATGCCAAAAGAACGTTTTGCATTCAGGGATATCGTGTAATTTCCGGTTGCAAAAACCCGGGAAAACGGGTATCATAAAGAAAAGGCGGTGATTCTATGTTTCAAGGCTTTTCCCCGGAAACCATTGATTTCCTCTGGGGTATCCGTATGAATAATAACAGAGAGTGGTTTGAAGCAAACAAGAAGAATTATGTAAACCACTTATATGAGCCTATGAAGGCCCTGGGTAAGGATCTGTTCGGCTATTTCCTGGACCGACCCGGTAATGTGCTGAAGGTCAGCCGAATCTATCGGGATGCCCGTATGCACCACGATGTACCCTATAAAGAAAGCCTCTGGATCTGTATCCGCCGGGACGTGGAATGGTGGGCGGAAAACCCCTGCCTGTATTTTGAAATCACCCCCGATGGCATCTCCTACGGCTTTGTTTTATGGCGTCCCCGCCCCTCCACAATGGAGGAAATCCGCCGCCATATTGGGGCGCACCCTGAGGAATTTTTGAAGCTGATTCAGGAAACCGAGGAAAAAACCAGCATTCCTGTTACCGCTGACCTCTATAAAAAGCCCAAGCCCACCGATAACAAGGCGTTGCTCCCCTATTTTGCCTGGAGGGGTAACATTTCCTGTGTTCGTGAGATGGAATTTTCTCCTGAAACCTTTGGTCCTGACCTTGCAGAGAAGGTGCTGTCTTTACTGGAGGATTTGATTCCTCTTTACGAGTATTTCAATCAGTTTTGCGTATGAAATTACGGGACACCGTCAAAAAAGACGGTGTCCCGTAAAAAAATATGTTTCCTTTTGGCGCAAATTGTGGTAAAGTAAAGATGAAGGTCTATCCACAAAAATAAAGGAGGAGCAGACTATGAAAAACACGGTTTTTAAGGGCATCGCTACCGCGATGGTTACCCCTATGACAGCGCAGGGCATTGACTTTGACGCCTTGGCGCGCTTCATTGATTTTCAGATCGAAAACGGCATTAACGCCTTAGTGCCTACCGGCACCACCGGCGAAAGCGCCACCCTTTCCTCGGAGGAGCGGAAAGAGGTTATCGCCTTTACCCTCAAGCGGGTAGACGGGCGCGTACCTGTAATTGCCGGCACCGGCACCAACGACACCCGCTTTGTTTTGGAGTTTACAAAGTTTGCCTGCGACCAAGGCGCAGATGCGGTTTTGGTGGTAACCCCTTACTACAATAAAGCCACCCAGCACGGTCTTATTGCCCATTATACTGCCGTTGCCGATGCTTCCCAAAAGCCGGTGATTATGTATAATGTCCCCTCCCGGACAGGCTGCAACCTTCTGCCGGAGACCGTATCTGTGCTTGCCGACCATCCTATGATTTGCGGATTAAAGGAAGCCAGCGGCAATATGGCGCAGGTGGTGGATATTATCGCCCAATGCGGCGACCGGCTGGATGTTTACTCCGGCGAGGATGGGCTGACCCAGCCGATGATGGCTATGGGCGCGATGGGCTGCATCAGCGTGGTATCCAATGTAATGCCCAAGGAAACGGTAGAAATGGCGCAAATGATGCTCTCCGGGGATTTCCGGGACGCGGCCGAAATGCAGCTTCGGCTGCTGCCGCTGATTCACAGTCTTTTCTCAGAGGTCAATCCCATCCCTGCCAAGGCCGCCCTTTCTGAAATGGGGTATTGCGAAAATTATGTGCGGTTGCCGCTGACACCGATGACCGAGAAAAATAAAGAGATTATGTTCGCCCGTATGCGGGAACTGGGGGTATTGAAATGAGAGCTATTGTTTGCGGTGCCAACGGCGCTATGGGTAAGCTGATCAGAGATATTTTAGGTGAGGAAGCCATCGGTCTTGTAAGCCTTGACGGGGAAAACAATGTTCCCCGCACCTTTGCCGATCTGGGAAAGCTCCAGGGCGATGTGATTATTGACTTTTCCCATCACAGCGCGGTGGCGGATGTGCTGGGCTATGCCAAGGAAAACGGCTTTGCCGCCGTTATCGGCACCACCGGCCATACAGAAGAAGAAAAGGCTTTGATTTTGGAAGCTGCTAAGGAAATTCCCGTATTTTACTCCGGCAATATGAGCTTGGGTATCGCTGTGCTTTGCAAGGTGGCAAAGCAGGCAGCCGCCTTCTTCCACGATGCGGATATTGAAATTGTGGAAACCCACCACAACCGCAAGGTAGATGCTCCCAGCGGCACGGCGCTGATGCTCTTTAACGCCGTAAAGGAAGCCCGCCCGGAGGCGGTCGCCCATTGTGGCAGAGCCGGCGAGGGCAAGCGAACTAAGGAAGAAATTGGTATCCATTCCCTGCGGATGGGCGGTGTGGTAGGTGTTCACGAGGTGCATATCTGCACCCCCAGCCAGACCCCCACCCTTCGCCATCAGGCAGAGACAAGGGGAATGCTTGCCGACGGCGCGGTAGATGCCGCCCGGTTTATGGTTGGAAAACCCGCCGGTCTTTACAATATGGAGAATTTACTGGCAGAAGCAAAATAAATACCTTCCCCTTTGGGGAAGGTGGCATTTGCGAGGAACGAGCAAATGACGGATGAGGTAAATGACCTCACCCGTCAAAAATCAAAGATTTTTGACACCCTCCCCAAAGGGGAGGGGCAGACGAAAACCGCACCACGGAAATTCTGTGG
>JAZRKY010000094.1:0-2360 GCA_045646585.1 Faecousia sp.
CTTGTAAGACAGAGAGCCATCTTCCTTCAGCAGGTCCAGAGCCTTCTCCAGAACGAGAACGATCTCGTACTCAGTGTCGCCAACAAAGATACCAACATCGGAGAAGTCGGTAGCGGGGAATTCATACTCAGTAACCAGGAAGTGCAGCTCTTCACCGGGTTCAGTCTGCCACCAGCCCAGAGCCTTCTCCCAAATAGCCTTCAGAGTAGCATCAGCCTTGATCGCAGCAAGAGTCTTGCCTTCGATCTGAGCGATCTCTTCAGCAGATGCGGGGAAACCGTAGTTAGCAACCAAGTAGTTAACAGTCTTAGCCAGGTCATAGCTTGCAGGGAAGCCAATCCAGCCTGCACGGATGTAGCACTCAGCATTCTCGCTGGGGCCCAGCTGGAATACCAGCTTGTCGTCCATATCCTCGGAGTAGGAGGAGTAGATACCGTCAGCAGGGTTCCAAGACTTCTGACCCTGCTTTACGTAGTTCTGAGCGTTAACAATAATGGTAGCGCCATTGTAGAAGGAGTCAGCACGGTAGTTCTGGAACAGGGGATCCAGCTGCTGCTTCATAGTGTAAACGAAGTCCTCAGCCTTGATGGGGTCGCCGTTTTCCCACTTCAGGTCCTCACGCAGAGTGATGGTGTAGGAGTAGCCCTTGCCATCAGCGGGCAGACCCCACTTCTCAGCATACTTAGCAGTGGTGTCTTCCAGCTTGGTGGCTGCGTCATACTTCATAACGAACTCACCGGGAATGACCTTGCCGTTTGCATCGAACTTGAAGTCATAGGTGTAGAAAGAGCTGCCAATGTAACTCATAATCTGAGTATCATTGTTATCCTGATAGGTCAGCTCGTTCCAGTTGGAGGGAGATACGGATGTGTAGGTTCTGTAGGTGTAAGTGTCGGCAACAGCATTGTTCTTGCCACCGGGCAGGAACACCGCCAGAGCAATCGCTGCTACGAGAACAACAGCAATCGCGCTAATGATGATTTTCTTTTTCATAATTGTATTCCTTTTCCTTTCTAAAAAGTATTACTCAAAGATTATAACACTGAGGAAAAGAAGAGTCAAGTCTATTTCTAAAAGATTTTCCACTTATTTTAATAAATATACACAAATATTTCCTCATCTATACATTTTTCACATATAAATATTCGGTTTTTCCTTCTTTTTTAGTGTTTTGCACAGGTAAAATGTCTCCCCGCTAATGACATTTCTCCATGCTGTATAGAAAAAATGTATTTTCGTATAAAGCAAGAATCCCCACTGACGAGCAATAGCATTAAGTTAAGTCTCGTTGCGAATTGTAGGGGGCGACGTCCTCGACGCCCCGATATGCCACACCGAAACATTCGCATAACGGGTCGTCCGGGAGATCGACCCCTACAGTCAAGGCTTCGCTCAGGATGAGATACTTTACTTAATGACATTGTCTCACAAAGGGACTTGTATTTATTTTTCTTTTGAACGGATGCCGAACTGATTAAGGAGTGCCTTTTGCGTCAAAATTTCTTCATTGGAAATCTTGCCGGTTTCTTTGCTCCACTTGCGTATCAGACCGCCCCGGCGGGTAACTGCGCGAAAACATCTTGTTCCCCAGGCAACCGGGAGCAGATAGGGCTTTCCCTTGCACCAGGGAAAACGATCCTCCAGCTCCTGGCGGGAATAAAAAGCCTTTTTCAGCAGCGCGGCGGATTTGCTCTGCTTCGGTGCCAGTGCAACAGCATTCAAAACGGCTCTGTCCATCGTTCCGTACTGACCGGCAGAAAGGATATATTCTCCCAAGGCATCCAAACGGGGCGTTTCCTCTCCCCTGCCAAACCAAAGCTCTGCAAGCGCCTCAATATTTTGGGCAAATTCCAAAAGTTCAAAGCGCTTCAGCTCATTTTCTAACGCGGAACGGTCAAACTCCGGCATTCTCAGATGGCGGTTAACCCACACATCCAAAACAAACCGCACGCCCACGCCGCCGGAAACAAAATGGTTTGCAAAATGGCAAAGGGTATTTAAGTAGAAGCCCTCCGGCGTTAGGTGATTGCCGTTTTCTGCCGCATACTGCCAGCCGGGATTGATTCCCGTGCCGACCGGTGTACCGTGATGGAGCAGGTTTGGGTGAAACTCCACAGTAATGCCACCGGGAAAGGTGAAATTGCGGTGATTGCCGTCGCTATGCCCCGCTTTTGCACCCATTTCCTCGGCAATTTTATCAAGCGCAGGATAATCCTCTGTACGGACAAGAATGTCTATATCGCACATCGTTCGCAGCGCCGGCTCGGGATAGCTTTCCTTCAAACAGATACCTTTTAATAACAGATAAGGCACTTGCGCCTCAGATAGCTTTTGGGTCAAGGTATTTTTCAGGTGGGCAA
>JAZRKY010000095.1:0-4774 GCA_045646585.1 Faecousia sp.
GCTTCCTCGGAAGCAGAGCCGTTAATCACCAGATTGTGGAAATAGTTGGCGGTTGCCTTAATCTTCTGCTCTGCCTGGAATGCCAGCTCGTCAGCCGCGCCGGCGGTGGACTGAATCACTCTGTCCATCTGGAAAGAGCCGCCCATAATGATAGCGCCGGTGGTCTTTTTCTCTTTCTTTGCCTCGCCGGGGGTGTACTCTGCGCCCACCTGGCGAACAGCGGCAGTAGCGGGAGACTTGAGTTGCAGGTAGCCGTAAGTCAGCGTAGAGCCGCCTGTGCCGGGAGAAATGACATTGTCAAATACCATATTGTCCAGCAGCAAACTGTTCCGGCGGAACATATCCACAACCTGCTGATCTACCTTGTCTGCCATACCGATTTTTGCTTCTGCTAATGTAATTGCCATAATTTTTACTTCCTTTCATTGTTAAAAAATCGTTCTTTCAATGCCCCGGCAAGGGTTGCGGGGGCTTCCTCTTGACGGACTGTCTGTCCGCCGGTTCTGTGGGAAAACACAGGGGGTGTTTGGTTGCTTTCAAAGAGATAGGGATTTTCCGTTCGGACCTTTTCCAACGCCTCCCCGATGGCATCCGGATTGCCACGCAGAGCCTCTAAGTCCAAAAGGGCGGAAATGGCCTTGGCATTTCTGCCCCTGCTTTCCCGGATGGCGCGGTCCAAGCTGTGGGAAAACTGCAAATCCTCCAGCTCCTTTTGATGCTTTTCCCGCTCCGCCCGGAAGGTTTCCTCCCAGGTCTCTTTTTCCGCCAGCAGAGTATGGATAGCTTGGGAATCTCCCTTAGCCAATTCAATATCCCTGCCGTTTTCTGCCATAATGGCGTCGATGACCTCCTTGGTAAGAGGCGCGCCCGCCACCGACAGATTTTGTAGAAATTCTCGCTTCATTTTATACTCCTTCCCGCTACGCTTTTTTACAATGGTCGCATCATCCGCGAAATTTTAATTGACAATTCCTCCGCACCAACTTGCCTCTCCCTTTGGGAGTGGTGCTCCGCGCAGCGAATCAAAATGGTGATGATTGCCGGTGGCAATCATACCTTGATTCATTGGTGCCCCAGTTTGTAAACTGGGGCGGAGAGGGCCCTCTCAGTCAAAAATCATAGATTTTTGACAGCTCTCCCAAAGGGAGAGCCAAGGCCACATTCCCATCTTACATATACCTCTTCCTAATCTCTGCCCGCTCCGCTTCCGTATCACACGGCATCCCAAACCGCCAGCCAAGGGCCACCTCCGGGGCAATCAGCCCCATTTTCACCATTTCTAAGTAATCCATCCAGGTCTTGTCCTCGTCATAGAGAATGCTGTTGCCCCAGTCAAAGGCAATTTCCGTATCCATTTCCGGCAGGCTGTAAAGCTCCGCCAAGGTCTTGCAAAGCTCTGCCACCTCCCGAAACGCCCGTTCCCAAATCTCCTGGTAAGAGCGAATGACCAAATTAAAGTCGCCCGCGCTGGATGCAATTTCCGTCGCGGTGCGTACATCCACCTGAGCGTCGCTGAGCATACCCCGGCGCAGACCGATAATGGTCTCCACATTTCGTAAGTACTCCTGCTTTCGGTCCAAAAACGCCTTTTGGCGAATGTTGGGGGAATACACCGTAATGCCCACTGTCTCCGGGCTGTCGTCAAGCCCCACAAACAGGTGGTCGCGAAGCCCCATTTCCCGGTCAAGGACATCGCTGGAGGCGATAATCCGGCTCTCCGCCCGGGTAAATTCTTCGTTGAGCTGGGCTTCATTTTTGTCGATGTTTCCAATCAGCTCCACCGCCGGGGCAAACACCGCAACGCCATCGGGTGAGCCGTCCACGCAGTTGAGAATGGGCGTTTTCAGCCGCACAAGACCTATGCCCATAGGCGCGGGGAACTGATATTTTTCCGGCAAATCCGCATAAAGGGGATGCTCAGAAAGCCGCACCTGCGCCCCCAAATTCTCCCGATTGTAGGAACGGTAAAGGGCATTTTCGATGGTCAGCAAGCCATCCTCCCCCACCCGCCGTCGCTCCAAAAGGGTGTAGTAGCACTTGCCCCGAATGCTCTGCTCCGCAGTCCCGATGTCGTTGGGATTGCCGTCGGCATCCCGACCGAACACCAGCACATTTCCCCGGGGAATCAGGGTAAAATCAAAGCCCACCGGGGTGGGACAGGGCTTAATAAAGCACTCGCCCCCGGTGAGCAGATTTTCCATAATTTCCCGCCGTTTTTCGTTGAGGGAAGAAAGGGCTTTGTCGGCAACACACTTGTATTCCCCGAAAAGCGCCGCAATAATCTTGCTGACGATGGCGTAGGCTACCCTTTGGCTGGTATCCCCCGCCCCCGTACCAAAATAGCTTTCCTCCCACTTTTTCCTTGCCCTTCGCATAGCGTAGCTTGTCTTATCCGCCTGCCGAAAAGCGCTCTCATAACGCTGCATAGTCATTTTTCCTCCTTAAATTATCGTTGTCATTGCGAGGCTCGCAGAGCCGTGGCAATCTAAACAATAGGCTGCCGTCTATCTTGTCATTGCGAGGAGCAAAGCGACGTGGCAATCTCCCGGTGCACACCTCCCCCTTGGCTCCCCCTATGGGGGAGCTGTCAAAAATCTATTGATTTTTGACTGAGAGGGCTTCACTTTACCCTCTCCGCCCCAGTTTGTACAGAGGGAAAATTGTCAACTGTCAACTGTCAATTTCCTCCGCCAAAGCCTTCTCCCAGGAGAAGGTGGCTGAGCGAAGCGAAGTCGGATGAGGTTGACCTCACCCGTCAGCTACGCTGACCCCCTCCCCAAAGGGGAGGGGTTTTATCCCTGTCGCCCCTGCCGACACCTTAATTGTCCATTGTCAATTTTCGACTTCCCCTACCGCACCAAAATATTCTGCCGCACCGGGGTTTCCAAAGGGACGTTGCCCCTTTGGTCGTCTGGAGAGTCCGGGAACCACAGGTCAGGTTCCCGGCGGCTCTTTGCATACTTTCTCGCCGGAGAGAAAGTATGGTATTCACCCAGATTGAAAAAATATCTCTTTCCTTTCTTATCTGTGTCGTATTTCTGCAGCTATCGTTCGCGCCCGCGATAGAACGGTACTGCAAAAATACCGCACATCATCCATCGCGTGGTCATTCTCCTTTACCGGCATATCTCTCCCCCCTTCCTCCCAGCGATAAAGAGAGAACTCCCGAATGGTGTCCTTACATTCCGCCGTAAACTGCAAAACCCCGCTTTGCAGGAATCCTGCCACTAACTGAATCCCCGGAAGCACCTGATTTTTCGCCCGCCGCACAGGAACCCGCCCGTACCGCCGAATAAGGGCAATAAAGGAAGAAGCCGAGGGGTCAACAATTACCGCCTCTATGGACAAATCCCCTGCCAAATCTTCCAAAGCCCCATAATAATCCTCGTCGGTCATCAGCTTGCCTGTTTCCCGCCCGCAGTAGTAAAACTCCCGCACCCGAACCGCCCGATTTTCTCCCACACACCAAAGCCCGGCAGAAAAGGGGTTCATTGTGCCGTAATCCACAGATATGTAATACTTCCCCCGGGGGATTTTATCGGTTATGTGCTTATCCCGGTCAAATGCGTAAATCAGCCCCTCGGCAAGGCACCAAAGTCCCCGCACATAGCGGTCGTAAAACACACCCCGGTAAAGCCGTTCATACCGCGCCCGAATTTGGGGGTCTAAGGCGGGATTGTCTGCCATCGTAAAGTGTAGTCGCAGAGCATTTTTCTCCTTCGCCCGCAAAATCCACTCCTTGTAAAACCAATGCTCAGGACCTGCGGGGTTGCAGTTAAACCACAATTTACTCCCCTTAACAGAACACCGCGCGCAGGCCTGCTCCACAAAAGACCGGGGCATCAGCGCCACCTCGTCAAGCAGCACCCCCGCCAAAGTGATACCCTGAATGGACATATAGGAGCTTTCGTCCTGACCGCCAAAAAGGTAATAAAAATTCACCCTTTCGCCACACCGAAGGGTGATTTTATTCTCTCCCCGATGCTCCGTAAGGGTGAAGCCCTGCCCCAGCCAGCTATTTAAGTGTAAAATAATGTTCCGTCGCAACGCAGAAACACTCTTTCCGCAGATGGCAAAGGTCTCGCCGTTAAAAGACGCCATACTCCAAAGGAAAAAGCCCCCCACCATACTCACCGTCTTTCCCGACCGCACCGCCCCATCGCAGATGATGGCGTCATATGCCCGAAAATTCGGTCTATTCCACCAGGTCAGGGTAAGGAGCTGCCGTTTGCTGAAGTTCTGAAAGGTCATAGGTATCCATTTCCTCCTTTGTGGCGTCCAGTACCGCCGCCATCAGTCCGCCGCCATCGTTTTTTTCGCCACCGCCCCCGCCGAACAGCCCCATTTCCTTTCCCAGTAGCTCCAGGGCTTTCATCTTGTCGTAAAACTTGACTTTCACGCCGGACGCGGTCTTTTCCACAGAGCAGATGGCAGCAGCCTCATTTTTCGTCAGCTTTTCCCCCACCCGCAGACAAATCTCTCCGTTTTCCACAAATAAATAATTGGTCGCCCTGGCAAACCCGATAGCAACCAATTCGTCTAAAATATTCTCTTTTGAAATCTTCTTCCGCCTTCCCATAATTCCTCCCAATCGTCCACTACACCCCTTGGCTCCCCCTATGGGGGACCTGCCAAAAATCTATTGATTTTTGACTGAGAGGGCAGCCCTCTCCGCCCCAGTTTGCAAACTGGGGCACCTCTCCCAAAGGGAGAGGCAAGGAAGTCGGAGGCCAAGCGGGCTTAGGAAGACAATACAGCTTTGCAACTCCTTGGC
>JAZRKY010000096.1:0-13314 GCA_045646585.1 Faecousia sp.
GAGTCAATGTAAATTCTGCGGAGCTTATCCCGTTCAGAAAGCTCCTCGGCTGTCAAAACCCGTGTTTTTGCGATGGCGGCAAGCTCGTTAATCCGGGCAATTACTTCGTTCATATTCATAAAAATTTCCTCACACATAGCGTAATATTTCCACCCCAATCCGGTCTTTCTTGGTTTTGCCCCGGATGGCGGCTAATTTCATTTTTCCCAAACCCCGGACAGATACGGTAGACCCTTCCTCTACTTGTTTGTCCGCTTTTTCGCAGGGCAGACCCTCGATGGATGCCTTGCCTGCGGCAATATATTCTCCTGCCCGGCTTCGGGAGATGCGAAAGCCTGCGGAAATGACCGCATCCAGCCGCAAAGAGGGGAGTGTGTCGTAAAAACGCTCCGTTTTCTCCTCCGGGGGCGTAAATTCCCACAGGGGCAGGGGAGAAAGCTTTACCTTCGTTCTGCCTGCGCTTTCAAAATCCCGCAATAAATGGGGCGCAAGCTCAGAAAGCACAAAAAAGTCGCAATAGCCCTCATTAACGCAAATGTCGCCTACGCAGGCTCTGTCGATACCAAAGCCCATCAGCGCCCCAAGAAAATCCCGATGGCTGGGATGGTCGCCCTTATAGAAGGTGGCTCTCAGGCAGGTGATGGGAGCATCGTCCGGGATTTCCGGGTAGTACGCCGGCAGATAGATAAGGCATTTCCGCTGGGCGTTTTCAAAGCCGCCCCAAAATCGCAGACCTTGGGCATTTCCAAAGAGAAACTGCGCCATTTCCTGCTCCCTTGGGGAGAGAAAGCCGGTGCAGGCAAGGATATTTTTCTGCATTCCGGCATTTATCTTATCCAACAGCCGAGCAAGCAGTACTCTGTCTTCGTCCGACTGAGCGATTTTATCTATATTTTTCCTATCCAAGAATATATAATCCTCCGTATATGACCGTAGGGGCGATGCACGAATCGCTCGCAAATGTCGCAGGTTTCTACTCGGGCGATTCGTGCATCGCCCCTACGACTAATGATTATACCACATCTTCTTATCAATGCAAGTTTTTCTTGTAACTTGTGGCATTATCCGCTATAATGGAAAAAAACCTCCCCTTTGGGGAGGGGGGACCACGTAGTGGTGGGTGAGGTTTAATACCTCATCCGTCATTTGCTCGTTCCTCGCAAATGCCACCTTCCCCAAGGGGGAAGGGATTAGAAAGCAGGTGGTTTTGTGGTAATCGGTATCATTGGCGGTGGCGCGTCGGGGATGGCGGCGGCGCTGTCCGCAGCCCAAAACAGGGAAAATGAAATCCATATTTTCGAGCGCCAGGCGCGCCTTGGCAAAAAGCTCTCTGCCACCGGCAACGGCAGATGTAATTTAACCAATCTGAACATAGCCCCCTATTTTGGGGATGACCCGGATTTTTCTGCACCGGCGCTGACGAGATTTTCGCCTATGGAGACCCTTTCCTGGTTTGCCTCCTTGGGTCTTTATACGGTTACGGAAGAAAGCGGCAAGGTCTATCCCTATTCCGACCAGGCAAACTCTGTGCTGGATGTACTCCGCCTTGCTCTGGAAAAGGAAAATATTACCGTTCACACCGGCTGTGAGATAGAAAAAGTAAGCAAAACGGAAACAGGCTTCTGCCTGCAAACGGCAGAGGAGAGCTACCTTTGCCACAGGCTGATTATCGCCTGCGGCGGCATCGCCGGCACAAAGTTAGGCGGCACAATGGCGGGTTACCGCCTGCTGGGCAGCCTTGGACACAAGGCAAGCCGCCTGCGCCCCTCGCTGGTGCAGGTAACCTCTGATTGGAAGGCGCTGACCGCCTTAAAGGGCGTCCGGGCAAATGCAAAGGTGGAGATTTTCCACAACGATGTCCTTTTTGCCGCAAGCTGCGGCGAACTGCAATTTACGGAAAAGGGTCTCTCCGGCCCTGTGGTTCTTGAAATCTCCCGGGATGTGTGTGAGGGTCGGGGAAAATGGGAGGCAAGGTTAGACTTTCTCCCGAATATGCCCCAAAATACCTTACTTTCGATGCTGAAAAATAGAAAAAACACCACCCTTACCACCGACGACCTGTTTACAGGCATTCTCCATAATCGCCTTGGTCGGGTGCTGACCAAGGAGGCAGGTATCGGGCTTTGCACCATAAATATGCTGTCTGATGGGGAGCTGGAGAGGGCTGCCGCTGCTACCAAAGCCCTTTCGGTAACCTTAAACGGCACATTGGGAATGGACAGCGCCCAGGTAACCGCCGGGGGCGTGCTGACAAAGGATTTTGACCCCGAAACCTTGGAAAGCCGCTTGGTTCCCGGGCTTTACGCCTGCGGCGAGGTGCTGGACATTGACGGACCTTGCGGCGGCTATAACCTTCAGTGGGCTTGGAGCTCAGGTCGTTTGGCAGGAGAAAGGGCAGGAAATGTATGATAAGAATTCGTGAAATTGCCCTACCCCCGGAGCATAATGCAGCCCAGCTCAGCTACGAGGCCGCCCAAATGCTCCGCATTTCCCCCTCGAAAATTAAAAGGCTCTCCATTTTCCGCCGCAGTATCGATGCCCGGAAAAAGCCCGATGTAAAGGTGGTTTACACCATAGATGTATGGGTAGACGGCAGTGAAAAGAAAATCCTCAAGGAAGCCCGCTGCAAAAGGGCAAGCCTTGCTGCCCCCGAATACTATAAGCTCCCCAAAATTTCGGGAATGTTACAAAGTCGCCCGGTGGTGATCGGCTTTGGACCTGCGGGAATGTTTGCAGCGCTGGTGCTTGCCATCAAGGGGCAAAAGCCCATTGTTTTGGAGCGGGGCGACGATGCCATTACCCGAAAAGCAAAGGTTGATGCCTTCTTTGCCGGTGGGGAATTGGATACACGCAGTAATGTCCAGTTTGGTGAGGGTGGCGCCGGTACTTTTTCTGACGGAAAGCTGAACACCGGCGTCAATAACCCCCGTATCGGCTGGGTCTTGGAGCAGCTGGTAAAGGCCGGGGCGGGGGAGGACATTCTCTTTGACGCCAAGCCCCATGTGGGTACAGATGTACTGCTGACTGTGGTGCAGAATATCCGCAAGCGGATTATAGAGCTGGGCGGCGAGGTGCGCTTTAACGCCCAAGTTACCGATATTTTCTCCGAAAACGGACAGCTTTCTGCTGTGGAGGTAAACGGCAGCGAAATCATCCCCTGCAGGCAAGCAGTCCTTGCCATTGGACACAGCGCAAGAGATACCTTTGAAACGCTCCTGCGGCGGAATATCCCAATGGAAGCCAAGCCCTTTTCTATGGGCGTTCGCATTGAGCATAAGCAGAGCTTAATAGATAACAGCCAGTACGGCTGCAATAGTCTTGTTTTGCCTCCTGCATCCTATAAGTTAGTCAAACACCTTGCAGACCGCACAGTGTATAGCTTTTGTATGTGTCCCGGGGGCTTCGTGGTGGCATCTTCCAGCGAAGAAGGCGGCATCGTTACCAACGGTATGAGCAATGCCGACCGGGAAGGGGAGAACGCCAATGCCGCCTTGCTGGTTACGGTGGGTCCCGCCGATTTTCCCGATAAAAGCCCTCTCGGGGGAATGTACTGGCAGCGGGAAATCGAGCAGAGAGCATTTGCGTTAACAGGAAGCTATCAAGCCCCCGCCCAGTTAGTGGGAGACTTTTTGGCAGACAAGCCCTCGGTTTGCGCCGGAGAAATCAGCCCCACCTACCGCCCCGGTGTCCATTTTTGCGACCTGCGGCAGGTACTCCCCCCGGTGATTACCGATGCCTTAAAAGAAGCGCTCCCCCTGTTTGACAAAGAAATTACCGGCTTTGCCTCTCCCGATGGGGTATTAACCGCCCCGGAGACCCGTTCTTCTTCCCCTGTGCGGATTCTCAGAGATGACAGCAAACAGAGCGTCGGACTTTTAGGTCTTTACCCCGCAGGTGAGGGCGTAGGCTATGCCGGCGGTATTATGTCCGCCGCCATCGACGGCATCCGCATCGCCGAAGCCATCCTTGAAAAATTGACAATTGACAATGGATAATTGACAATTCAATAACCTTGTCATCCTGAGCGACCGAAGGGAGTCGAAGGATCTTCGCACTATCATTTCTGCATAGCAGACCTTTGGTGCGTAGATTCTTCGACGCGGCTTCGCCTTGCTCAGAATGACATTCCTTCGTTAGTGTATTCCTAACCGTTGGCTTGCAACCCCTACAAAAACACCCCCCGACCAATCGGTCGGGGGGTATGTATGTACTTAGTAGCCTGCGGGGTTACCGCCGGAGCTGTTCTGAATGTAATTCCACAGCCAGAAAATGCCCCAGCTCAAGCCGATGGAGGCCAGTGTAAACGCTGAGGTAACCAGCAGATTCAGCCGAATATAAAAAGCAGATTCGTCCGGAGAATTGACCCACAGCAGGAAAAATACCAGAATACAAACAACATTTACAGCCGTTGGCAGCAGCCAAAACAAAATGTCTTCCGATTTCCAGCAGCATATAAGCTGGGTGGTAGCCACAGCCAAACAAATAAAGAATAAAATAAGACCGACAGGCGCTCCCATATATTCAGACGCAGCTTCCGCGCATACAGGCATAAAAGCAGGCATAGTAAAATCCCCCTATGACATAATTTTCTAACATCTATTAAACCATACAAATTTGGAAATGTCAAACAATTCTTCCGCAAATCAGCAGAAAAATTCCAAATATTACCCAAAGGGCAAAGATTACCGGGATTCCAATGGAAAACGCGGGTTTTCTCGTTTTGTGGCGGGCAAGGCGCATACCCATAAGCGTTCCCAAACAGCCGCCCAAAAGGGAAATGAGCAATAGTGTCCTCTCAGAAATCCGCCAAAGATTTTTCACCGCCCGGCGTTTATCCAGTAGCATAAGAGCAAAGCCTAATGCATTTATTAAAATCAGGTAAAGATAAAAAAGCTCCATAAAAAACCTTTCCGGGAGGGTGTTTGTTGTGAAAAAATTAGGTGTTTTGTTTGCTTTGCTCCTGTTGCTTACCGCTTGCGGAAGCACCGATGTGTTTGAAAATGTGGAGGATGTCTATGCCCCCATTACCCAAACGCCAATGAAGCTATCCCTTCGCTTACCGGACAGCGCCGCCGTTACCACCGTTTCCGGCAGCAGCGGAACACTCTATGTCTGCGATGACTTTACGGTGGCGGTGGAAACCTTCCAAGGGGGCGATTTGCAGAAAACAGTCAAGACCGTTACCGGCTTTTCCTTAGACCGCCTGACCGTAATGGAACGGGAAAAGGACGGTATTCGCGCCTATCGGTGCGTATGGACTTCTGCCGGTGAGGGTGGCGACCAGGTTGCCCGCAGCCTTATTTTGGACGATGGGGCATTTCATTACGCCGTAACCGTAATGGCGCCGGCAGAGAACGGGTCAGCTTTGGAGGATGCCTGGCAGGAGATTTTTTCCTCCGTTACTCTTCGTACTGACGGATAGTTTCCCGGCAGAGGGAAATACATTCCTCTGCCACAGAGGCAGGGTGCAGGATTTTTGCCTTATTGCCAAAGCCGATGACCCAGCTTAAAAACATAGGGGAGACCACCACTTTTACGGTAAATACAAAGTGTTCCTCCCCGTCGGGAATAAACATAGTCTCTTTGCCGAAGCGGTCAATGGCGACATTGAGCAGGCTCTTGTGAAACCGCAGCTTTACATCGGTGGTTTCCCCTGCAAACATCTGGAACATTCGGTTGGCGTGCTCCTGGAGCTTTGCATCCTGCAGCTCGGGGCAGGGAACGCGCTTATCGGGCAGGGGCGTAATATTTGCCATTCGGTCTACCCGGTAAATGGTAACGCCGTGGCGCTCTGAGTAGCCCAGCAGATAGCAGTTTTCGTTATCCTGATACAATCCGTAAGGACTTGCCAAATAGGCTTTTTCCCGATAGCTCCGCTGACCCTTCATATCCCAGTCAAAGTAGCGGAAGGTAATTTGCTTATTTTGGGAGATGGCTTCCTGAATGGCGTCCACATTGTAGTAAATGGACTCGTCCATACTCTTAACCCGCCCGGAAATCAGCACATTTCGCCGCACAAACCGGGCGTCCTCCTCATTACACTGGGCGCAGAGCTTTTCAATCAGCTCCCGGGATTTCTTTTCGGTGAGGTATCGGCTGGATTGCACCGCGTCAATCAGCAGCTTTAATTCCGGCAGCTCAAAAATCCGGGAGGCTACATAGTAACCGCCGTTTCGCCCGGGGAGAGCGACAATGTCCACGCCGTAATCCTGCAGCGCCGCAATATCGGAATAGACGGTCTTGCGGTCGCAGGTAATGCGGTGTTTTTCCAGCATTTCTATCAGTTCAGTAGCTCTCACGGGATGATTGCCGTGGGAGTTTTTCATTAAGTAATCGTAAATATAGAGGATTTTCAGCTTTTGGTTATCAGATTTCGGCACAGCCATCCCTCCTTTTCTAAAATTTTATCACATAGATTTATAAAAAGCAATTCCTGTTGCACAGAGAAGAAAATATGGTATAATAGAATTGACAATTGACAGTTGACAATTGTCAATTTATGAGTCGGTTACACCGACGGATTAAAATCCGCACCTACAAAATACCGTGTCACTGCGAGGAGCGAAGCGACGTGGCAATCTCCCGGTATGCACTTTTTGGAACGGATAAATCCGTTCCCTACAATTACTACTAAAGGAGATATACTATGCTCGCACTTGGTTGCCATTTGTCCATATCTGGTGGCTATGAAGCCACTGTTCGTACCGCCGAGAGCATCGGCGCAAATACCTTCGCTTTCTTTACCCGCAACCCCCGGGGGTCGCAGGCCCGCCCGGAAGACCCTGCCGATGCCGCCGCAGCGGTGAAATTGATGCAGGAATTAAACTTTGCGCCCTTGGTTGCTCACGGCGCATATACAATGAACCTCTGCACCGCTGAAAGCTCTGCCCGCGCCTTTGCCGCGTCTGTCCTTGCCGACGATTTGCGCCGGATGGCGGCGCTACCCGGCAATTTCTATAATTTCCATCCCGGCAGCCATGTGGGGCAGGGGGTAGATACAGGCATTTCCCAAATTGTGGATGCCCTGAAAGCCGCCCTTGCCCCCGGTTATCCCGTAACCGTTTTGCTGGAGGGTATGGCAGGCAAGGGCAGTGAAATCGGCGGTAAATTCGAGGAATTAAAAGCCATTATCGACGGTGTGGGCTCACCCGAGGTGGGCGTTTGCTTAGATACCTGCCACGTCTACGACGCAGGCTACGATATTGTAAACGATTTGGACGGCGTTTTGCAGGAATTTGACCGGGTGGTAGGTCTCGACCGCTTAAAAGCCATCCATATTAACGACTCCAAAAACCCCTTTTCCAGCCACAAGGACCGCCACGAATGTATAGGTGAAGGCTCTTTAGGTATTGAAACCTTCAAAAAGGTGGTATGCCATCCGGCGCTTTCGGGCAAACCTATGATATTGGAAACCCCTAACGAGCTCCCCGGCTACGCAAAGGAGATTGCTATGCTTAAGCAAATGCATAATGCATAATTACAAATTACAAATTTGGTGTCGGCGAGTCGACGATTGAGGGCTTGGCTCCCCCTATGGGGGAGCTGGCAAAAATCTACAGATTTTTGACTGAGAGGGCAACCCTCTCCGCCCCAGTTCATAAACTGGGGCACCTCTCCCAAAGGGAGAGGCAAGGGTACGGTGGGAACTCTCAACTCTCAACTTATAATTCTGCCGCGGAGGTGCTATGATTCCGTCCGTATATTCTGATGTCCTCACAGCCATACTTCGGTACGCTGTGCCGGGACTTTCTGTCTGGCTTCTTGCCCGATGCGCCTTAAAAAGAGGCAAACCCGGAAAAAGTCTATTGCTGTTAACCTTTTTACAAGCCCTCCTGGCGCTGAGCTACTATCTCCATAGCCCCCAAATCCTGCCCCTTGGCTTTTTTGGGCTGATGGTCTGCCAGTGGCTATTATTTCTCCTATATAAATTCCAAAAACAAAACGCCTTTGAAACAGAGATACTAACCTTTTTCCTCGTTACATTCGGCTTCTGCGGCATCTGCGCCGTATGCCCGCAGGAGGGGGAAAAGCAGCTGGCGGCTCTGGTTCTGGGCGTTCTTTTCTTTTTGCTTTTGCGATGGATTTTGCAGGAAGAGGGGCGTGTCCGCCTGTTTGTCCCCATCGGGGCGACGGTCAGTACTGGGCTGCTCCTTGTAACCCTCTTTTTTGGACAAACCCACTATGGCGCAAAGTGCTGGCTCTCTATTGCAGGCGTATCTATCCAGCCGGCAGAAATTACAAAGGTTTTCTTTCTCCTTACAGGGTCATCCGCCCGAAAAAAGGGGGAATTTTTCGCCTTTTCCGTCTATACGGCATCTATCTGCCTGTGCCTTGCCCTTATGAACGATTTTGGCACAGCGGTCGTTTTCCTTTTTGCTTATTTGGTGCTTGCCTTTTTGCGTTTTGGGGCAGTTACAGGGCTTTTTGCGGCGGCCTTGCCCCTTTTCGGTGGCGGCATCTACCGTCTTGCGTCCCATATATTTTCCCGCTTTTCCGCCTGGCGGAAAATATGGGAAGCCCCCTTAGATAGCGGCTACCAGCAGACCCGGGCGCTGATGTGTATGGCGTCCGGCGGACTTTTGGGCTTGGGGGCAGGCAGGGGCTGGATGAAAAACCTCTTTGCCGCCGATTCGGATATGGTGATTGCTACAATTTGTGAGGAATGGGGGCTTATCACGGTGATAGTGCTGATTTTCGCCATCCTTGCCATTTCCTTGCAGGCGGTCAGAAAAAATACGCCGCTGTCTGTCAGCGCTGCGGCGGTTTTGCTTTTTCAGACCGCCCTGAACGCCTTGGGAACGGTGGATATTTTGCCCTTGACCGGCATCACCTTCCCCTTTCTTTCCAACGGCGGAACGGCGATGCTCTGCGCTTGGGGATTACTTTCGCTCATACAGGAGGGAGAAATTTGAAAAATCGGGGGAAAATACTATATCTTTTCAGCTTTTTGCTGCTTTTGGGCTTTGGCTTTTTTCTGTGGGAGTATGTAAACTTCGCAGAGGGTTGGGCGACCTTTCCCGGCGCGCCCCATACATCGGGGGAGACTATCGTTACCGACCGAACAGGAAACATCCTTACCGATTCTGAGGACACCCTTTTGCGAAAGGCCACCGTTCACTGGCTGGGAGACAAAAGGGGCAATATCGCGACGCCTATCACCCAAACAGACAGACCCTATAGCCTGATAAACGGCCTATATTCCTACGGGGGCTACAAAATAAAAATCCGGCTGACCCTGCAATCCCGGCTGCAAAAAGCCGCCCTTTCTGCCCTGCAGGATTATGGGGGTACGGTGGCAATTATAAACTACCAAACCGGGGAAATCCTCTGCGCCGTCAGCAGCCCCACCTTCGACCCGGAAGATGTTGGGCAAACGCTGGAGGGAATGTACCTTAACCGCTTCACCCAGGGGCTTTATACCCCCGGCTCGATTTTTAAGCTCCTTACCTTAGCGGCTGCCTTGGAGGAGCTGCCGAGTGCAGAAGAGGAAGCCTATCTTTGCACCGGCTCGCTGTCCTTCGGCAAAAATAAGGTTACCTGCCCTTACCCTCACGGCAGGCAGACCTTAGGGGATGCTTTCCGCAATTCCTGCAACTGCGTGTTTGGGGAGCTTGCTATCGTCTTAGGGGGAGAAACCCTTAGTTTTTACGCCGAAAAGTTTGGAATTTGCGGGGAAATCACCTTTGACGGCATCAAAACCGCCAAAGGAAATTTTGAAATCTCGACCTGGGTGGATTTGGCTTGGAGTGGGGTGGGGCAGTTTACCACCCTCGTAAATCCCTGCTGCTTTTTATCCTTTGTGGGCGCGGTGGCAAATGATGGCGAGAAAGTGAGCCCCTATATTGTCCAAAAAATACAGGAGGGCGGCAAAACCCTCTATAAAGCTGAAATAACGGAGTCAGAGCAAATTCTATCCCGGGAAACGGCGGAAAAATTGCAAGATTATCTTCGAGCCAATGTCCGGGATAAGTACGGCGACAGCCATTTTCCGGGTCTTTCCGTCTGCGCAAAAACCGGCACAGCGGAGGTAGGCGGGAAAAAGACCAACGCTTTGCTCTGCGGTTTTGTGGAAAATGGGAGCTTGCCGGTTGCCTTTTTCATCTGCGCAGAAGGTGGTATCTCCGGCGAAAAGACCTGCATCCCCATAGCCGAAAAGCTCCTGAAAGTGTTAGTTGAGGGTTGATAATTACCACCGTACCCTTGCCTCTCCCTTCGGGAGAGGTGCCCCAGTTTATGAACTGGGGCGGAGAGGGTTGCCCTCTCAGTCAAAAATCTGTAGATTTTTGCCAGCTCCCCCATAGGGGGAGCCAAGGCCTTAATCGTCTGCTCTGCCGACACCTTAATTGTCAATTATCAATTTTCAACTCTCAATTCTCAATTCTCAATTTCCCGCATATCCTTTCTCGGGGGTGTTTTTATGTGCCGACAAAATCAGTTGCTTGGTTATTGCCTTATGTCCTTTGGCTTGGGTGTTTTGGTGGGCTTGGGGCTTGAGGGGGGCTTTTTGTGCTGGTGCCTGGGCGTTGGCTTGATGCTCGCCGGCATCTGCGGACTATGCAAAAAATAATGGCATATCCTTGTCCAAGGCGGAATATTCTATGAGTAGAAAAAACGGATAAGGAGTGAGTGTAATTGGAATTGCAATTTGAAAAACAGGACATTTCCTGCCTGCGCTGTGTTGCCGATGAAACCATCCGTCGGGAGGAAACGGGGGAAATCCGTCTGCCGGAGAATCTGCCCGATGCCGCCGCTGTGATTTCTGCCTGGGGGCAGGTACTGCTGCGGGGCAAGGAATGGCGCAGTGGGGGGATGACCGTTTCCGGGGGCGTGATGGCGTGGGTGCTGTATGCCGATGAAGGTGGTATGCTGCACTGTGTAGACACTTGGCTGCCCCTGCAGTTTAAGTTTGAATTCCCAGACCCCGGTCGGGATGGGCAAATCTGCGCCTGGGGCGCTATCCAGGGAATGGACGCCCGGGTAGTAAACGCCCGGAAATTGATGGTGCGCGCGGATATGGCGCTCTGGGGCAAGGCTTGGGTCAAGGAACGGCTTTCCCTTCCTTACGCCGGAGAAATGCCAGACGATGTGCAGCTTCGGGAGAATACATACCCGGTAAAGCTCTGCCGGGAGGCAGGGGAGCAGACCTTTTCCCTGGAAGAAATGCTGTCATCTGATATGGAGGAAATTCTCCGCTGTGAGGTAATGCCCAGAATCACCGAAATGCGGGTGATGGGGGATAAATTGGTCTATCGGGGCGTTTGCAAGGCGCATTTGCTGACAATGACCGGGGGAAAGCTCCTCTCCTATGACGAGGAAGTGCCTTTTT
Source organism: Faecousia sp. (assembly GCA_045646585.1). Lineage (GTDB taxonomy): Bacteria > Bacillota > Clostridia > Oscillospirales > Oscillospiraceae > Faecousia. The sequence continues at coordinate 11,327 of JAZRKY010000096.1, forward strand.
CCCAGTTTACGGAGCTGGAAAACAGCTACGACCAGGATGCGGAGTGCTTTTTGTTACCTGTGGTAACGGCGATGGAAACAGAGCGAAACGAGGATGGAAAGCATACCTTAAAATGCGGTCTTTCCTGCCAGTATGCAATTTGCCAGCAGGAAATGCTGACCCTTCCCGAGGATGGCTACAGCACCGACCGGGAAATGAAGCTGCAAATGGAAGAGATAGTGGTTCCGGCAGTGCTGCAAATGGAAAATACCACAAAAAATATCACCTGCGCCATCGACAGCGACGGTCTGCAGGTCATAGAAGCCACGATGCAGGTCTCTCCCGGCTGGCTTGACAGGCAGGAAAACACCTATTTGCTCCCTCTATTTAGTCAGGTGCTTTATATGGACAGCGAGGGGAAGATTCGCGGAGAAAGCTGTCGCTCGGAAGAACCGATTTCTATGCCTGCCGGAGAAAAAATCTGCCCGGGCATCTATGCGGAAGCCGGGGAGCTGCATATCTCGCCTATGTCCGGCAAAACCGAGGTCAGCGGAACTCTCTATCTTACGGAAATGACAGGTACAAATTGGGAAAAGCAGGTGATTTCCGCCATTTCTCTGGGAGAAAAGACGGAAAAAGACCCCAACCGCCCCAGTCTAATTCTCAGACGGATGGGGGAGGAAGGCTTATGGGAGATGGCAAAAAGCTGCCGTACCACCGTTACCGCCATCCAAAACGCCAACGATTTAACCACCGAACCCGCCATCAACCAAATGCTGATTATACCGATTAGTTAAAAGAGCCTTCTCCTGGGAGAAGGTGGCAAAAATCTTTGATTTTTGTCGGATGAGGGGAATTCTTACCGTATTATCTAACTGCTATGCAGGAAGTTGGTGCAGAACAACCCTCATCCGCCCCTTCGGGGCACCTTCCCCCAGGGGAAGGCATAAAAAAGGACTTACTACGCTTTTGTAGTAAGTCCCTTTTTTGGCGGTTTGTCGCATCCGGGGAGGAATATCCGCCTATCGCTATGATAATGGGCAAAGACAGACCTTTTCAAGGGAAAACTGTCGAAAAATTTAGTTGTTTTCCTTTTTGTATCGTGGTATAATGAAAAGTACGAAAATACAAGGGAAGGTGTGTCCTTATGACGAAAATTGATATTTATTCCGGCTTTTTAGGGGCAGGTAAGACAACCCTGATTGCCAAAATGCTGAAAGAGTACTACGCAGGACAGAAAATTGTGCTGATTGAAAACGAATTTGGCGAAATCGGCATCGACGGCGGCTTTTTGCAGGAAGCAGGGGTGGAAATCCGGGAGATGAACTCCGGCTGTATTTGCTGCAGCCTGGTTGGCGACTTTGGAAAGGCCCTGCAGCAGGTGCTCAGCGACTTTGCCCCTGACCGCATTATCATTGAGCCCTCTGGCGTAGGTAAGCTCTCCGATGTCATTTCCGCTGTGGAAAAGGCAGAGGGTGCAGAGGTTTCCTTCAAGGTAACCGTTGCCGATGCCACCAAGGTAAAAAGCTATATGCGCAACTTCGGCGAGTTTTATAATAACCAAATTGCATCTGCTACCGCCATCATTCTCTCCCGTACAGGAGCTATCCCCCAGGATAAGCTGCTAAAGGCGGTGGAGCTGATTCGTGAGGTCAATCCCCATTGTACCGTTATCACTACCCCTTGGGAAGAGCTGACAGGGGCACAATTAGCCGAAGCGATGGCAGGGGCAGACACCGTTGCCGGTTTCCTCGCCCAAATGGAGGAAGAACACCACCATCACGGTAACGAATGCTCCTGTGGTCATCACCACGAAGAACATCACCACGACCACGAATGCTCCTGCGGACATCACCACGAGGAGCATCACCATCACGGTAACGATTGCGGCTGCGGACATCATCACGATGAGCATCATCACGACCACGAATGCTCTTGCGGTCATCATCACCACTATCACCACCACACCGACGAGGCATTTACTTCCTGGGGCGTAGAAACCGCCAAGA
>JAZRKY010000097.1:0-8162 GCA_045646585.1 Faecousia sp.
TACAGATGTAGAATATTATAATAAAATTATGTAAATAGTCAGAAAACTTATACTTAAAAAGAAGGAGGGATACCATTATGAAGCATGAGGAGACATTAACCGCATTAGAGGAAATTAGTGATAAGCATATTATGGAAGCAGAGAGACCCCAAAAGAAAAAGAAAAGAACTTTTTTTAAAATAGCAGTGGCTGCAGCATTAGTAATTGTAATCGGTGCTAATATAATGTTTGCCCCAATGAGAATTACTGCAAATGCTGTTGCAGTTGCTTCCGTCCCGAGAATGATGGTGAGACCGGATTTGGATGATTATAAAGACCGTGAAAAGTGGAAATCAGATTATGAAATGTGGGATGCAGAAAGAAATTTACGAAATGAAACAGTTGTACAGGCCAAATCAAATTTGAACTTGTTTTTTACAGATGGTAATATTCAATTTCTGCAGACAGAGAGTAACGAAAACAAGCTATGGTCACCGGTAAATGCTTATATCGGGTTGGCAATGGCAACAGAGTTGACAGAAGGAGAGACAAGACAACAGATTCTTGATCTGTTTGGTGCAGAAGATACGGAGACACTTCGTAAACAAGTGAGTGTTGTATGGGAAAGCGTATATCAGGATAATTCTAATGAGATTTGTGTTCTTGCAAATTCACTGTGGCTGGAAAACGGTTTGCAGTATAACCGTGAGGCAATGGATGCGATTGCTTATCATTATTATGCATCCGTGTATCAGGGAGATTTAGGCAGTAACAAGACGAATAAGGATATTGCAGCGTGGATTAATAATAACACCGGTAAATTTTTACAAGACAGTACGAAGAGTATTGAGCTTTCACCAGAAACCATTATGGCACTATACTCCACGTTGTATTTTCAGGCAAAATGGTCTGACGAATTTTCAAAAAGCAACAATACAGAAGGTGTGTTCCACATGCAGGATGGGGATACACAGGCTGTTTACATGAATAAAAAACTGAAGCAGATGAATTATTATTGGGGTGAAAACTTTAGCGCAGTGCATTTACCTTTGAAAAACGGAAGTCGCATGTGGTTTATTCTTCCGGATGAAGGGATGACAGTGAATGATATATTAAATGACGGAAGTTATATGGGAATGCTGTTATCCAATGAATGGGAAGATTGCAAGTATACGAAGGTAAATCTTTCTGTTCCGAAGTTTGATGTGGCTTCTACCATGGATTTAAGTGAAGGACTTAAAATCATGGGAGTACCTAATGTTTTTTCTGAGAATGTTGCTGAATTTACGAAGCTTACTACGGATTCACCAATTTATTTAACAGGAGCAAATCAATCTGTTCGTGTGCAGATTGATGAAGAAGGGGTAAAGGCGGCTACATATATTGAACTTCCGGGAGCAGGAAGCGCAGCACCACCGGAAGAGATTATTGATTTTGTATTGAATAGACCGTTTTTGTTTGTGATTACAAACGATAATATACCGCTGTTTGCAGGGTGTGTAAATAATCCGGAGAATTGAAAATAGGAGAGGTGCCCATACTTCGTTTCAGTAGGATACATTATTGGATTTATTATTGGGTTATTTTTTTTAGTTACCAAAATGGATGCCAATGACGTCAGCGTAGACAATCTGTGGGTTATATGGGCAGGTGTTTATGTGGCATTTATCATAGTAGGACTGCTTTGTAAATTATGTTTTAAGAGGCCTAATTAACTGAAAATGCACATTTCTACCAGGTATTGTGCGAAAAAATAATCTATACAGTACCACTCATGTATTATATAATATAAATGTATCATAGAAATCATATATATACAGGTTCTGAAGAAACGAACCGGAGAGGAGTACATATGAAGTTTGCAGCAGATTTTAGATATATTGCAAGAGAAGCATTACGAGGAAAATGGGGAATTGCAGTAATTGCCGGATTGATCGCAAGCCTTTTAGGAGGTCTTGGTTCTGAAGGGCCGGAAGTGAAACTGAACATTGATATGTCTGAAAGGGCAAATGTAAGCTTCGAATACGCAGGACAGACAATCCTTTCTACCAGTGGCGGTATAAATGAACAATTGGGTGCGTTTCTGGTAGGCGGTGCTATCTATATTGCGATAGCAGCGATACTGTTAGCAGTGGTTTATTTCGTGCTGGGAAGTGTGATAGAAGTAGGTTATGCACGCTTCAATATGGACTTGGTAGATCGGACAGAAGCAAAAATGGAGTCTTTGTTTACCTATTTTTATAACTGGAAAACAACAGCAGCTACCAGATTTTTAAAAACATTGTATACCTTTTTGTGGTCCTTGTTATTTATTATTCCGGGCATTATAGCAAGTTATAGTTACGCAATGACCGGATACATATTAGCGGATCACCCGGAGCTTACCGCCAGTGAGGCCATTGAACGCTCTAAAGAGATGATGTCAGGCAACCGGTTGAGGTTATTCTGCTTGCAGCTTAGTTTTATTGGATGGGCAATCCTCTGTGCATTTACAATGGGTATTGGTAACCTGTGGTTAACACCTTACAGACAGGCGGCAGCAGCAGCTTTTTATAGAGAGATTTCCGGAACAGAGCGGATGGAAAATGCAGGCGAAGATTATACATATAACTAGATGAATACCATATTCAGGTAAACAACCAGATACAAACTTTAAAGATGTCCGTCAATGATTACATTCAGAGCATCACGCAGAATGCTCCTGTAAAGGGAATCCGATATGATGAATATGAGCCACAGAAATATAACAGTATTACAGTCGATGTCAAAGGAAAAGGACTTGCTTATTGTGGTATTACTCTTATTCCGCCTTGTTCAATACATTCTTTTATAGAGGTTATAAAAGAGTATGCTGAATTATCTGAGCTGAAAGGGCTATCAGAGAAAGCACTAAATGAAAAAAGATGGTTGATTCATTTCGGGTTGTAGCAGCCTTGTCGTCCTGGGGTAAGGGAAGTGTAGCTTTTGCCGGGTAAACTCTTCTTTGGAGATAGCCTTTGGAGTCTTGAAAGATTCTACGATGCTTTTGTAACAAGTTCTTTGGTTACACTTGCGGTATTCGTAGAGAATGTAGTTTTGGCAATCATCAACATTACAAAGAAGTAAACCAATTACCATATGTCGAACAGTTAGCCGCAGCACCGATCAACGGTGTTGCGGTTGCTTATTGGGTTGGCGGGCGATTCGTGAATCGCCCCTAAATTGAATAACATTTCCATAGCCGCTAAAGACCTTCCTCTTTTTCATACTGGAAAAATATCTATATGCGTGCTATAATAGGCAAAAAGGGGAGGTGTCCTATGGAACAGACCTTATTGGAATATAAATGCCCGTCCTGCGGCGGCGCGCTCCATTTTGAAAGCGACACGCAGATGATGAAATGTCCTTACTGCGAGGCGGAAATTGAAACAGAGGCCCTGCGGCAGATGGACGAAATGCTGGACGACGACATTCCCGAAGAAATCTCTTGGGAAAATACAGCCGGCGGCGATTGGAATGAGGAAGACGGAGAACTTCGCAGTTACACCTGCCAGTCCTGCGGCGGACAGATTGTAACCGCAGCCACCACCGCAGCCACCCAGTGTCCCTACTGTGGCAACAATGTGGTTATGGCAGGCAATTTAGCAGGCACGCTGCGCCCGGATATTGTCATTCCTTTTCAGTTAGATAAGGAAGCAGCGGTAGAGGCCTACAAAAAGCACCTAAAAGGCAAGCCTCTTCTGCCCAAAAACTTCAAAGATGAGAATCACATCAGGGAGATTAAGGGCGTGTATGTGCCTGTGTGGCTGTTTGATGCAGATACCAAATCCGCCTTTACTTTCCGGGCTACCCGTGTGCGCACCTGGAGCGACAGCCAGTACATTTACACCCGCACCAGCCATTATCATATCATCCGCAAAGGCGACCTTAGCTTTGACAATGTGCCGGTAGACGGCTCCCAAAAAATGGACGATGCTCTGATGGAGTCCTTAGAGCCCTTTGATACCGCTAAGGCTGTGGATTTTCAGACGGCTTATCTTGCCGGCTACTTTGCAGATAAGTACGATGTATCGGCTGAAGATAGTGTGGAAAGAGCCAATGCCCGCATCAAAAGCACCACCGAGGCAACCTTTGCTTCCACCGTTTTGGGCTACAGCACCGTTGTTCCCACATCGGCAAAGGTGGGTCTTACCCGGGGGCAGACCCGGTATGCGCTCTGCCCTGTATGGCTTATGACAACAAAATATAACGGGCAGGATTATATCTTTGCTATGAACGGGCAAACCGGCAAATTCGTTGGCAACCTGCCTGTACATATGCCCGCCGCCTTTTCCTGGTTTGCCGGCTTGACCGCTGCCATCGGCGCGGTTGCCTATTTGCTTACACTGCTGTTTTAAGGGGGTAGAGAAATGAAAAAGATAATTGTTATTTTTCTTGTCTTGCTCCTTTTGACGCCTGCTGTCCTTGCAAAAAGCTGGTCTGTTATGGACTACGAAAATGTGCTTAATGATGTTAGCGCCTTTAACAGTCAGCTATCGGCGCTGTCTGAGGAATATGATGCAGATATATTCGTAGTAACAGCATCCAGTTTCGGGTATAAGACGGCAGAAGAATATGCCGATGCCAGATGGCGTGATAACGGCGGGGAAAACGGCATTTTGTTCCTGTTTAGTATGACCGAAAGACAGTGGTATATCTATACCGCCGGCAGCTGTATAGATGTATTCGATGACTATGCTTTGGACCGAATGGAAGAGGCGGTCGTATCCCGGCTGAAAGCAGGGGATACCGATGGAGCGGTGGAAGCCTTTATCCGCACTGCCCGGCTTGCCTTTGAAGACTATGCCGAGGCGCAGGCATCCTGGGTTTGGAAAACGCCCTTAATCTGCTTGGGTGTTGGCGCAGTGATTGGGCTGATTGTGGTGCTGGTTATGGCTTCTCAGCATAAAAATGTCCACAGACAAATGCAGGCAGCGGACTATGTCCGCCCTGGCTCATTCCACTTAACCCAGAGCCTGGATTTATACCTGTATCACACCACTACCCGCCGGATGAAGCCCCAAAATTCCGGTTCCGGCGGCGGCTCGTCGGGCAGAAGCCACGGCGGTCGCGGTGGCAGCTTCTGAATATTACCGCAGCAGTAAATTCTGCTGCGGTTTTTTCATAAAAAATAGCAAGAAATCCTTGCTTTTCCCTATTATTTTCGGTATAATGTTATGAATGAAAATATAGAAACAGATGAGGTTTAATCGTGTACTTAAAATCATTGGAAGTGCAGGGCTTTAAGTCCTTCCCGGATAAGACCTTAATCCGCTTTGGCGACGACATTACCGCCATTGTCGGTCCTAACGGCTCCGGCAAATCGAATATTTCCGACGCGATTTTGTGGGTAATGGGCGAGCAAAGCACCAAGACGCTCCGTGGCGCCAAGATGGAGGATATTATCTTTGGCGGTACGGCGAAGCGCTCTGCCGTTGGCTTTGCGGAAGCGACCCTTCTTTTAGACAATACCGACCGTGCGCTTTCCTATGACAGCGACGAAGTAATGGTTACCCGCCGGTACTATCGTTCCGGCGACAGTGAGTTTTATATCAATAAGCAATCTGCCAGACTTAAAGACATTCACGAGCTGTTTATGGATACAGGTCTTGGTCGTGAGGGCTATTCCAACATCGGTCAGGGCAGAATTGATGAGATTTTGTCTCTTAAAAGCGCAGACCGCCGTGAAATTTTTGAGGAAGCCGCCGGTATTTCCAAATACCGCCACCGCAAGGAAGAAACCGAGCGCAAGCTGGCTACCACCGAGGATAATCTGCTGCGTATCGGTGATAAGGTCTCTGAGCTGGAGCTGCAATTAGAGCCTCTGCGCATACAGTCCGAAAAGGCGAAGAAATACCTGGAACTGAAGGATCAGCTGATGGGCGTGGAAGTGGCTGTGTGGTTAGACCGCTTGGAAAAGCTGTCTGCCGATGCCAAAAAGGCTGAGGAAGATTATGCCTCTGCCGCTTTTGTGCTGCAGCAAAGCCACGCTGATTTGGAAAAGCTCTACGGTCAGTCTGCCCAGCTGAGCAACTCCCTGCGGGCGCAGAATGAGACAATGGAGGATCACCGGGTGCGCCTGAGTATGCTGGAAGGCACACGCCAGCAGATTGAGGGTCAGATTGCCGTTTTCCGCAGTAATGTGGAAAACAACGAAGCCAATATCCGCCGCAGTCAGGAGGATTTGCAGGGTCAGGAGGATCGCAGCAGCGGTATCTCCGCCCAAATGGAGCAATCCTTAGCCCGTATTGCGGAAATTGAAACCACCATCGCCCAAAAAGGTAAGGCGCTGGACGCCTTGCAGCTGGAATTGACCCAGATGACTGCGGCTGCCCAGGGTCTGACCCGGCAGTATATGCTTTTGCGGGAAAAGGAAGCAAGGCTTGCTACCGATATTGCCGCCCGGGAGGCTGACCTTAGAGGTCTTGAGAGCTCCCTTGGTGAAAGCGGTGGGCGCGTAGCTCAGCTTCAGGAGGATTTGAAGCTGGGTAAAGAACGGGAAACTGCGGCTGATGCGGATTTGAATGCGTGCCGCAAGGCTTTGTCTGCTGCCCGCGAGAATGTAACAGCGGCGAGTAATACCATCTCCGGCTATACCCTGCGCCAGGTAACCCGGGCAAAGCGTCGTGACGAATTGGGCGAGCAGGTGCAAAAGCTGCATAGCAGCCTGGAGTCCGTGCAGGCAAAGGCAAATGTGTTCCGGGCGATGGAGCAGGATTTTGAAGGTTATCAGAAATCCGTGCGTATGGTTATGCAGGAGGCAAAGCGGGGCACACTTAAAAATGTCCACGGTCCTGTATCTCAACTTATCCGCACGGAGGACGAATATACGGTCGCTATCGAAATCGCCTTGGCTGGCGGTATGCAGCAGATTGTTGTAGATACCGAGCAGGACGGTAAGGCTTGTATCGCATACCTCAAGCGCACAGGCGGCGGCAGAGGGACCTTCTTGCCGCTAAATGTTATCCGTGGCAAAGCCCTGAGTGAGCAGGGATTAGATTCTTGCGCCGGCTTTGTTGGGATTGCATCTGAGCTTGTTACCTGCGAGGAAAAGTACCGGCAGATTGTGGATAATCTGCTGGGTAGAATTGTCATTGTCCGGGAAATCGACCACGCCATATCTATGGCAAAGGGCTATGGCAATAAATTTAAGATTGTTACCTTGGATGGTCAGGTTATGAATCCCGGCGGTTCTATGACCGGCGGCTCTGTCAGCCGGGATGCAGGCATTCTCAGCCGCGCCAACGAGCTGGAAAAGCTGGTGGCGAAGGAGAGAAAGCTTGCAGAGGAGCTGTCTGCCTTAGAGGAAGAATTTGCAGAGGCACGCCGCCAGGCAGACCAGGTGGAATACCAGCTGACAGCCGCCAAGGAAGAGCTGATTGCATCTGAAAAGGATGTCCTTTCCTTGGAGGGTCGGGAAAAGCAGCTGGAAATTTGGCTGCAGGCTATTACCGAGGCGGCAGCTGCCACCCAGCGGGAATTAGACGGTATCGCTGACCGTGAGCAAGCCGACCGCGAGCAGTGCGCCCTTATCCGTGGCGCGCTGATGGCCGCCGAAAAGGAGCAAGGGGAAACGGCTGCTCTGCTGAAAGCCTTGGAGGGCAACCAAGTGGAAGCAGATGCTTCTGTTGAGAAGGTTACCGATGCTATGCAGGCCCTTCGCACCCAGATGGCGGCGCTGGATGCGGAACGGCTGACAGCCCAAAATCATATTACCGATTTGCGTGTACTGCACGCCGCTGCCCAGGGCGACCGGGACAGAAAGCTGCGGGATATTGACCTGATTCAGGAGGACAACCTCCGCCAGCAGGCGCTGATTGCCGAGCAAGAGGAAAAATTGCAGGAAAACGCCGAGGAGATTGCAGAGGCAACTGCGCAAATGCAAAAAGCCCGGGAAAGCTATGCCCTTACGGAGGCCAGCCGCAGCCGCTGCGAAAGCGATATTGCAGAGCTGAATAAGTCTATTGTGAATATGGAGCGCGCCTGTGTCCACTTGGAATCCAAGAAGGAAAAGGCGGTATTTGAAGAAAAGTCCATTATCGACAAGTTGTGGGACAGCTACGAGCTTACTCCCGGCACTGCCCAGCAGAAGAAGGGCGAGATTGAGTCTGTAGCCGCCGGCAATCGGATTATTGCAGAAAGTCGGATCGTAGCCATGTCGTTCT
>JAZRKY010000098.1:0-4518 GCA_045646585.1 Faecousia sp.
CCCTCTTTAACGACAAGGAAAGCCACAGGTGTTACCTTCACGCCGGCTCCCACGCCGCCGCCAAAGGGATTTTCCTGGCGGTTTACATTTTTGGACACAAAGTCCGAGCCGCCGCCACCAAGACCGATACTGATTTTGGAAATGGGAATGATGGTTACATCCCCCGCGGTAATAGGCTCACCTACCACAGAATTGCTATCCACCATCTCACGAATTTTTTGGATGGTATTTTCCAGCATATTAGGAAGATTTTGACTCATTGTTTTTGCTCCCCTTTTCGTTTTTTCATAATTTTAAGATACTCCCGCAAAGCCAGATACCCATATTTCCCCACAAGGCCGAAAAGCCGACCTATCAGGATGGTAATATCTGCCGCAGCATAAATTTTCGTTTCTTCCGCGGTAAAGTCGCAACCAATTTGCACATCCCGCTGATTTATCACAAACAGCTCTTCCAAAATAGGAATGATACCGCCGGCGGCCGCCCAAGTTCTGCCATAGTTTACCGCCAAATCGCAGGGGTCATCCCCGGCCAAGGTCAGCTTCACTTCCATCCGGCGAATGCGAATTTTGCGGAAGAAGCTGCCAAGTAGCCCTTTTGCCACATCAATTAGCGGCAGAAAATCCCGCAAGCTGCCGCCATCCTTTTTTTCTTCCTTGGGTTTGGCGGTTTTTTCCTGGGTTTTAGGCGCTTTTTCGGGCTTTTTCCTGGGTTTTTCTGCCTTTTTCGTTTTGGGCAAAAGGAAGATTTTTACAGGACCGACTATCAGCCACAGCCGAAAGCCCTCGCTGTTATAAACCGCCCGAACACCCACAGGAATCAGGCAAATAAGCACAATGACCGAAAGTATTATCAGCCAGGTCATCTGCTTTCCTCCGCATCCGGCTCTTCAATGGTCAGCTGTTCCTCCGGCAAAATAATCGGCTCGCCAAAATCCACCTTGTCGATGGCAGGCAGGTCAGAAAGGCTCTGCAAGCCAAAGGTACGCAGGAAATTGTGGGTGGTTTTATAGAGAATGGGGCGACCGGGTACATTTAAGCGTCCCGCCTCCTCAATCAGCTCCTTGGTAAGCAGCGCGCCCACAGAATAGGAGCTGTCCACGCCCCGAATCTGCTCCACCATCGCCTTCGTTGCCGGCTGATAGTAGGCAATAATGGTAAGCGTTTCCAGTTGGGATGCCGATAATTTGGGCGGCTTTCTGGTTTCCAGCGCCTTTGTTACATAGTCTGCCATCTCGCCGGAAGAAACCATCTGATAGGCATTTTCCAGCTTTAATATCCGAATACCCCGGCGGGCAAAGGCCATTTCATCCGCCAGCGCATCGGCGGCTTCCATAATGTCTTTTTCGTCGGCTTCCAGCGCCATCGCCAGCCGCCCGGCTTCCACCTTTTCACCGGCGGCAAAGAGGATCGCCTCAATGGCGCGCTGTAATTCAGTTTGTTCCATAAGCGTCCTCCATATCTTCCTCCGGGTTGCGCAGCAGCCGCACATTGGGGTCGTCCCCGGAAAAATCGTCATCCTCCAGCGCAACGCTGTTGGTCTTGCAAAGCTCCAAAATAGCAAGGAAGGTTGCCACCATTTCAGACCGGGATTTATTCCCCTTAAACAGGGATTTAAGCCGCTGGATACCCCGCAGCACCAGGCTGCGGATAACCTCCGTGGCTTTTTTCGTTACAGGATAGGGCTCTTTGCCTACGATGCCCTGGAAATTAACGGTAGGCGGCGGCAAACGGCGCTGACCCCGCTCGGCAATCTCCTCCAACGCCCGCAGCAGATCTGTGGCTGGATGGCGGTACTGGTAAGTACCTACCCGGCGCAGGGGCTCCGGCTGCTTTACAAACATACCTCTGCCGATTTCATTTCGCGGCTCTAAAAAAGAGGTAGCAATCCGCACCTGCTCGATGGCATCCTTGCGCTGACGCTCCACTAAGGATTTCCGCAGCTCGTCCAGCTCGTCCTGGGCTTCCGCCGCCTCTGCGGCAGACAGGAGCATCTTCGTCTTAATGAGCATCAGGTGGGAAGCCATAGCAATAAATTCGCTGGCAATCTCCATATCCATCCGCTTCATCTCGTCTAAGTACCCAAGGTACTGGGTAAGGATGGCGGTAATGGACACATCCTGGATCTCTATTTTATTTTTACTGAGCAGCAGAAAAATAACATCCAGCGGGCCTTCAAAATCCTCCCGTTCCTCCGCTTTGGAACGGACAATGCCCGAAAGCTTGTACTTCGGTTGTTCCATAAACACTCCATACTTTCCCAATTATCTCACTTATTATAACACCCTAAAAGCAAAGGCGCAAGTATCTCCATTAAAATTTACAAAGAAATGGCAGATATAGGATGCCCAGCAGAGAATAACGGCATAACAAAAACCGATGCACTACGCACCGGTTTTTATTTCGGGTCGATGTGGGCATCGACCCCTACAAATGCATTGTCGATTGTGGTTGTAGGGGCGGATGCCCACATCCGCTTTCTACTTTGCATTGATATGGAGTCTCACATTCTTCAAATACACGGTTATTGATTTCACAAAGCCCTGTCAGTATAATGACCACAGATGAAGCGCTTTATCAATCATATGTATTAGGAGAAACGATTATGGACACAAAAATGGTAGGTATGCAGATTGCCCATCTTCGCAAAGAAAAAGGGTTAACGCAAAATGACCTTGGAAACCGCTTGGGTGTTTCCTTTCAGGCTGTCAGCAAATGGGAGCGGGGCGAAACGCTCCCCGACACCGCCATTTTGCTGGATTTGGCAAACGCGCTGGAAACCTCTGTGGATTGCATCCTCACCGGCGGCAGTCAGGTGCTGTATTACCGGGGCAAAATTACGGTTGCCCAGATGTCGGAGGGCATTGCGTCCCTAAAGCATATGGGCGAACTGATTGGCAAAGACAATGGGCTGTATCGGCACGCAATCGCAGGCATCAATGAAAAAATGAACACCAATATCGAAGATGCCTTTGCCGACGACCGGGTATTGGAATGCTTTATTGCAGAGGCCATTATTCAGAATTTGATGGCAGGCAAATACATTGACCTCACCGATGTAAAAAACGGCTTTCAGCACGAACATTTCCGCAATATTGTACTGGATCACTGCGCCCGGTATGGAATTAAATAACGACCCTAAAAGCACACCCCGGAGAGCAATCTCCGGGGTTTATCGTTTATTCAAAATCTGCGGCTGAAGCATTGTCGTTCATCATTTATGTCGTAGATTTCGATTTTGTTATCCGCGATGTAGCGCCGCTGATAGGTTAGGTACAAATCCCGGGCGCTGTAGTAGCGGTCGCCACCCGGGTCGCCGTAGTGCTTTGCCAGTTGCTCTATGGTGGGGATAGCCGCATAATAATCATCATCCAGCCTCTCCAGATACGCAACGGTATCTTCAAAGGAAAGACTCTCAAAAAACGCAATATTCTGGGGCGTTAGTGTTACCGTCAGAACACGCTTTTCGTTTATTGGGAAGCCGTTTTTCAGCCACTGGCTTTCGATTTTGAAGCGATTGGGATTGATGCGGCTGCGCACATCGTCGCTCAAACCTTCATAGTCCACAGCGCAGAGGCGTACGGAATCGAGCAGTCTACCCCTGCCCTCACTGTGGGGAACAAAGCAAGTAATCCGCTGGGTGCGATATTGTTCCAATTCTCTAATCAGTTCATCCATTTGCTCCGCATTTTCGTGGGTAATGGGAATACTAACCGTTACATCCAACTGCGCCTTGTTCGCCTGCATCAGTGTACGCATCATCAGTCGGTAATCACCGATGCGGGCAGCAAAGCGGTCGTGGTAGCTCTCCGTACCGTAAAATGTCAGATCAATCAGTTTAATGCCGTGATCTTTTAGCTGCCCCAGCAGCATTTCCAATTCTTCATCTGTGCGGAATTTCATACCGTCAAACTGCAAAAATTCCCCGGTGGCAGACCCAATGCTCTGACAAAAATCAATCGCGCCCAACAGATTGGGATGTTCCATAGAATAACCAAAACCGAAGAGAAACGACAAATCAGGGCGGTTTTCTCTCAGCCACTCATAAAAACGCTTTGCATATATTTCGCTGCGTTTGTAATCCACACCGCCAAGCCTTCCGTCATAGGAAAGCAGGCAGTATCGGCAGCGATTTTCACAGGGCACGCACAAATTCATCACATTGATTGATGCGGTTTTCATTTCTAATTCTCCCATTTCCCGCAAATGTCATACCGTATTTTTACTTATAAAAGGTATTTCCGCCGATGAATTCCCGGAGCAGGCTGGTGGGTGGGATTTCGTCATCCACATCCGCTTCCTGGACATAGTTGAGGATTTTTACCAAGCCCCGCACCTGCTCATAGCAGCTTTCCTCTGGCTGAACGGCTGTCAGCAGCGGGAAAATGTGCTTCTTCAAAACTGCCAGTTCGTAAAGGGTAGAGGAATTGAATATCACATCTGCAAATTCCTGGAAAGGGAAAATCCAGTGGCGTTCTCCACGCTGGACACTGTCCCACATCTCCAGGGTTTTCTGAAC
>JAZRKY010000099.1:0-2617 GCA_045646585.1 Faecousia sp.
CTCCCGGCGGTCTGGAGGGGCGGACAAGGGCTATGCTGAAGGTGCAGGACGGCTGTCAAAACTTTTGCACCTATTGCATCATTCCCTATACCCGGGGACCCATTCGCTCCGCGCCTGTAGAATTGGCTGTAGCGCAGGCAGAAGCGCTTTGGGATAAAGGCTACAAGGAAATTGTGATTACCGGCATCGAAATTGCCTCCTGGGGTAAAGACCTGCCGGAAAAACCGGGCTTGGAAATCCTGTTAAACGCCCTTTCCCGAGCCGTTCCCGAAATGCGGCTGCGCCTTGGCTCTTTGGAGCCCCGGATTATTACCCCCGATTTCTGCAAAACCATAAAAAGCCTGCCCAATCTCTGCCCCCATTTCCATTTATCTATGCAGTCGGGCTGTGATAGTGTCCTCAAACGGATGAAACGGAAATACGATACCGCCCGTTACTTGGAAAGTGTGCGCCTTTTGCAGGAAGCCTTCCCCGATTGCGCCATCACCACCGATATGATTGTGGCATTCCCCGGTGAAACGGAAGAAGAATGCAATGAAAGTCTATCTTTCATCCAAAAATGCGGCTTTGCGGATATGCACATTTTCCCCTATTCCCGCCGTCCCGGTACGCCGGCAGACAAAATGCCCGGTCAGTTAGATAACGACACCAAGGAACGCCGCAGCCGTGAGGCTTGCGCCATAGCAGAAAAAATGACTTATTCCTACCGCCAAGGGCTTGTCGGAAACACCTACGATGTCCTTTTTGAAGAGCGAGAAGGTCCGTACTATATTGGACACACCCCCAATTATATTAAGGTTTATCTGAAAACCGGGCAGGATTTGCACAATGCGGTTCTTCCCGTAACCCTGCAAGCGCTATATAAGGACGGTGTTGTGGGTGCGTTGTCCTGACATATTCAAAAATTTTTAATGACAACACCTATATTTTGTGTTATACTATACCGTACAGACTATCAGGATAAAAGGAGGTTTTTCCTTTGAAATATTGGCGCGGCTTTTTGGTTGCGGGCATTATTGCCGCCTGCACCTGGGGTCTTAATTCCTTTGCCCAGACCCACACGACCCTTGTGGATATGATTTTCCCCTATGTTTCCCGTATGATTACCGGGGCTACCGCCCAGTGGAGCGCTGCTGTGTCCTTTTGTATGTGGCAGGCGCTGCTGATTTTCGCAGTGCTTGGTATTTGCGCCCTTTTGGCTTTGGGAATTGTTCTGCGTTGGAACATTTTGCAGCTATCCGGCTGGATTACCGCTGTTATCAGCTTGATTTTCTTCTTAAATACCGGCATTTTCGGCATCAATCAGTATGCCGGTCCTTTGGCAGACGATATGCAGCTGAATGTTACCAGCTATGAGATTTCCGAGCTGGAGGATGCCGCAAAATACTATTTAGAAGAGGCAATCAAAGCAAAAAACAACATTCCTACCGACGCCTATGTAGGCGCAGAGGTAACCTTCCCGGATTTTGAAACTCTGGCCGTGCAAGCCGAGGACGGTTTCCATTCCTTGGTTTACGACAAAAAATACTCCGTTTTTGCCGGCTCTATGGTTCCCGTTAAAAAGTTGGGCTGGAAGGGCTATTATACAGGCAACAGCACCACCGGCGTTACCGTTCATCTTACCGGCGAAGCCGCTGTTAACCCCAATGTTCCCGACATTTTGCTTCCCTACGCTATGTGCCACGAAATGGCCCACCGTATGAGTATTGCATCCAATCGGGATGCCAATTTCTCCGCATTTTTGGCCTGTACTCACAACGAAGACCCCTATTTCGTCTATTCCGGCTATGTAAATGCCTATCGGTACTGCCTGAAGGCTCTGCAATCCTTCTCCTCTGAAGCTGCCACCGCCGCCCTCTCCCGCTTGGAGGCCATCGAGAACGGAAAATTCTCCGGGGAGATTGCTGCCATTGACGGTTTTTATAAAAACAGCGAGGATGCCGGTACTTTCCGGGAAAATGTGCAGCTTTTGGTTTCCTGGTATATTCAGGAAATCTACCTGCCCGAGCACGTGGATGAGGACACTCCCACCTTCGACCCTCTGGACGAAAATCAGGTGGATTTGAACGGGTTTGTTAATGGACCTGCCGCGTAATATGAAGGAAACACTACTGGCAGGACTACCTGCATTAAATCTGACCTTGCCCCAAGACCGGGTGGACCGATTGGTCGCCTTCGGGGAAGCGGTCATCCGGCAAAACGAGGTGATGAACCTCTCCGCCATCACCGAGCCTACCCAGGTGGCAAAATTGCATCTTTTGGATAGCTTGTGCCTACTGACACTTGCGGATTTAGCTGACAAACGGATGATTGATGTAGGCTGTGGCGCAGGCTTTCCCGGTGTGCCGGTAAAAATCGCCTGCCCCGATGTAAAGCTGACCCTATTGGACTCTTTGGGCAAGCGAATGAACTGGCTTTCTGAAATACTCCCCACCCTTTCGGTGGATGCCCAGTGTATAACCGCCCGGGCAGAGGAATTTGTTACCGGCTGTCGGGAAAGCTACGATATTGCCACCAGCCGGGCTGTGGCAAGGCTGAATATTCTGCTGGAGCTGACCACACCCTATGTAAAGGTCGGGGGTAAGGTCTTGGCTATGAAAGGCTCAGCCGGTAGGGA
>JAZRKY010000100.1:0-2635 GCA_045646585.1 Faecousia sp.
GGCAAGCAGTTCTTTTCTATAAAAACCGCGGTACGGAAATTTCCGAAAATTCCGTACCGCGATAATTTTATACCTTTTTCTTTTTGGAGAGAATCATACCGCAGATTACCGCTGCGCCAGCAACGGCAATAATGGCAACAATTACTACAATTCCGCCGCCGTTATCCTTGTTTTCTTCCTTCACAAGAACGGGGGCGATCTCGTAGTCGCACTCTGTGCAGGTTTGAGGAGCGGCAGTTGTGGCTTTCGGGCCGGGAATGTGGGCCGCTTCGTCCTTTTTTGCGCCACAGACGGAGCATTCGTGCCAGTGGCCGCTACTATCCCTTTCCCATTCGGTTTTGTAAGTGTGGTTTGCCGTTTCGGCGATGGCCTCGGTCATAGTTATTTGACAGACCGAGCAGGTGTAGGCTATTAAACCGGTTTCTCCGCAGGTCGGATCTTGGATAATTACACCGGGTCCACAGCTGTGGTCGCCGGTGGCGGGGATGAGGACATGTTTTGTGTCGCCACAAACGATGCAGATGTGCGTTTTTGCTCCTATTTTTCCACAGGTGGCTTCTTTGTCAACAGTACCCTCATTCCAGGTGTGATTGTTAGTAACGGGAATAGCCTCCGTCTTCGTTGCACCGCAGGTGGTGCAGGTGTAGGACATTACGCCCTTGCTTTTGCAGGTGGGGGCGGTGGTTTCTACGCCGGACCAAATGTGGGATTGGGACTGGGTGACACGACAGGCAGAGCAGATGCGGCTGTGATGGTCGCCATTTGCTTTTGTCCACTGGCCGTAGGCGTGTTTACAAACGGTGTAATTGTAAACAACGGTGGCATCTTTTAGTGCACGATTATAGTTTGCAATGGAAATTTTTGCCCATTGTGTCTCCGTGCCTAAGTAGTAAATATTTGAAAGCGTAGAGTATTGTGGGGAACCGGGATGGAAGTTGATTTGATGGACGGCTTCCAAGCTAACAGGGACGACCAAAGTTTTAAGATTGCTACAATCACAGAAGGCTTCCTCTTCAATATATTTTGTTCCTGCAGGAATTTCGTAAAAGGTAGGAAGCTTCGCGGGGGCTTTTATCAGGCTTGCCTTGTCCTTGCTAAACAGTACGCCACTGTTATCGCTGGAATAATTGGCATTTTTAGGATGGACGGAGATTGAGACTAAATTGTTGCAGCTATAAAAGGCGTCATCGCCAATGGAGGTAACACCATTACCAATGGAGATGCCGGTTAGACTGTGGCAGTTAGAGAATGTCTCATCACCAATGGATTTGACACTATCCGGGATAGTAACGCTTTTCAGTTTGTCATAGCTATAGAAGGCATAATCGCCAATTGCGGTGATACCATTCGGAATAACCAAATCTGTAATAAGTGTTCCGTTTAAGTAAAGGTTACTTGCATAGTCCAGTGGATTGGAACTGCTATCTTCAAAACGGATGTTACACCAAGCGGCAATATCCGTAATATATACATCGGTCAGGTCGAGACAGATGGAAAAGGCATTCTTGCCAATCTCGGTAACGCTATCCGGGATTGCGATACTGTCCAGACCGGCGCAGTTAATGAAGGCCAAAGCACCAATGGTTTCGACGCCATCTATGATGGTGACATTACTCAGTCTGGTGCAGGAACTGAAAGCACTACTGCCAATGTTGGTAACACTACCCGGGATTGTAATACTGGTCAGGCTGGTGCAGAAATAGAAAGCATGAGCGCCAATGGATGTAACACTATCCGGGATTGTGATACTGGTCAGGTTGCTACAGTGTTCAAAGGCAAAAATGCCAATAGAGGTAACACCATCTTCAATAACTACATTTTTAACAGCTGTGGAACAGTACCAAGGGGAGTGCTGCAAAGGGGCACCGTTCTGAAGATTATAATTGCTCATTGCACCGCTGCCGGAGATGGTGAGGGTGCCTTTATTGTCTAACGTCCAAGTGAGGTTGTCGCCACAAGTGCCGGAGGTGGCGGCTTGTGCTTCGGTGGGGAGCAGGAAAATGCAAAAGAGCATTGCGGTTACGACTATCAAATATGTACTGCTTATTTTCACTTGCTGTTCCTCCTTCTGATTTTTACGGGGGCATTTGCAACAAAAATACTGGTAATTAAAGTATATCGCTGCTTTTATACCCTGTCAAGTTGTCTGTTACTGCTGAAAAAGCATTCCCAGGAGGTGGAAGGCTTTTGGGTGGGGCGTGTGATAAGCACCGCCCCCTACATTCAGGTGTGCCATAATTTTACCTCAACCGGGTGGCGGAGGGTCATAGAGTCCGGCGTTACGGCGCAGTCATAAGCGAGAATTTGTACGCCGGCTGCGGCGGCTTCCCGGAGGGCGTTTCCGAAAGCTGGGTCGGTTTGGTCGTTGGGATGGAGATATAAAACATCGGATATTTGGATGACAAAGAGGACATACGCCCCTAACCCCTCTTTTACAAGGGCGGTTAGCTCCTTTAAGTGCTTGGTGCCGCGGTCCGTAGGCGCATCGGGAAAAGCGCAAACGCCAGACTGCTCCAAAGTTACGCCTTTTACCTCTAAAAAGCACCGTTTTCCGTCCTTTTGGAAGGAAAAATCAAAGCGGGAAGCGGAGTCGGATCGTAGCCATGTCGTTCTGTGGGCCAACGAGTTGCAAAGG
>JAZRKY010000101.1:0-3898 GCA_045646585.1 Faecousia sp.
AGAAGAAGCGCAAATCTTCAGATTCCTTGCTGATTTTCAGCTCCTGTCCTTCGGGCAGCTCTAACTTAAATACTACAATCACCATTCGCCAGATACTGCCGTCGCAGTAGGCGGCAATTCGCCCCGGCTCACCGTAAACGCCTAATTTTTGGAATTTTTCCTTATCCACACGGATACCAAGCTCCTCATAGGTTTCCCGAACAATGGCCTGCAGCGGCTCTTCATAATTTTTTACACCGCCGCCAACCAAGCCCCACAAATCGCAATCCCTGCGCTTTTCCAAAAGTAGTTTATCGCCGCAGGTGATAATTGCGTTGGCTCCCAAGTGAGCGCCCTGCGTGGTTTTCGGGGCATTGGGGGCGCCCCGATAGAATTTTACAACGGACATACACGCCACCTCTTTTTCTTAATTATACATCTCTTATCCTTGGCTCTCCCTTTGGGAGAGCTGTCAGCGCAGCTGACTGAGAGGGTCTCGTAGCCGTTTTTGAATTATAAGATCAATTTGCTCGCATACACTACGAAATTCCCTGTCAATATCTCGGTTGGAGATTCGCAAAACCTCTAATCCAAGAGCTGTGAGAAAAGCGGAACGCTCAGAATCATATGCCATCCCCTGAGGTTCATAATGCTGAGAGCCATCCAATTCAATCACTAACTTAGCAGAAGCGCAATAAAAATCTACGATAAATTTTCCAATGATTCGCTGCTTGTAAATCTTCACCGGGTATTTGCGGAGAAAAAGATACCAAAGCTTACGCTCATGGGGTGTCATCTCCCTGCGTAACCGTCGGGCATTTTTCAGTTGGCGGTTGTCTTTTGGTATTGTCATGTTTTACCCTCTCCGTCCTCGCTATGCTCGGCCACCTCTCCCAAAGGGAGAGCCAAGTTCCCTCTCAGTCGGCTACGCCGACAGCTCTCCCAAAGGGAGAGCCAAGTTCGCTTTTATTATACATCTTCAATTTCGATTTTGGAAGGGTCAAATTCGGGAGGGATGGGCTTTGTGATGCCGGTGCGGCGGGCTTTATCCAAGCCGCCTGCCATATGCGCTTGGGGATTTTGGGCAAATTTTGCCCGACGGATGACCGTTTCGCCGTATTTATCCCGAAGGGCGTCTACGGTTTCATCTAAAACAAGGCGCTTTTCGTACTTTTGGGGTGTTTCCCCGGAAAACAGGTCATATTGCTGGTACGCCTCGTTTGCAAGTCCTGTTACCTGCACCCCAAGCTGGCGCAGAGGGGTAACGCCGTCCCAGCCCTCGTCAAAGAGCCGGCAGGCGGCAAGAAATATCTGCCGGGTGATATTGGTTGCGCCGGGAAGCTGGGCTTGGTGAGAGTAATGCCCAAAATCCGCCGTCCGAAAATGGACAGATACGCAGCTGCCCCACTGGTTATCTTTCCGCAGCCGCGCCGCCACCGTTTCGCACAGGCTGAGTAATACCTGCCGCCCCGCCTCCCGGCTGACCACATCCTGGGCTGTAGTAACCGAGTTTCCATAGCCTTTATTAGGGGCAGCCACAGGATTGACCGCATCGGTATTGCGCCCGTTGGCAAAATGCCACAATGTCTCCCCCGGCTTTCCAAACCGACCTCTGAGGAATTTCACATCTGCTCTGGCAAGGTCGCCGATGGTGTGGATGCCCAACCGCTTTAGCTTCCTCTCCGTAGCCGCGCCTACCAAAAACAAATCCCGCACAGGCAGCGGCCACATCTTCTCCTCCATTTCCTCCGGGAACAGGGTATGGACTTTATTGGGCTTTTCAAAATCTCCCGCCATTTTGGAAAGGAGCTTATTTGTGGAAATACCCACATTAACCGTAAAGCCCAGCTCGTTATAAACGGTTTCCCGTATTTTTTCTGCCGCTAACCGAGGCGGACCGAAAAGCCGCTCCGTGCCGGTCATATCCACCCAGGCTTCGTCAATGGAATACTGCTCCACCTTGGGGCTGAATCTGCGCAGCACCTCCACAAAATGCCGGGATGCCTCCACATACAGCTCATAGTTAGGTGGCTCGATTACCAAATCCGGGCATTTTTGCAGCGCCATAAATATGGGCTCGCCGGTTTTTATGCCCAGCTTTTTCGCCGGCTGGCTGCGGGCAAGGACGATGCCGTGCCGGGATTGCCTTTCACCGCCTACAACCGACGGGATTTCCCGCAGGTCTACACTTTCCCCCAGCACCTTCAGGCGATAGACCGCCGACCAGGACAAAAACGCGCTGTTGGCATCCACATGGAAAATAATAGGTTTCATCGATGCACCATCCTTACAAAGCTCCACCGATGACTTCTTATGGTATATTTCAGCTCAAAAAGCCAGTTTTTCTCCTCCACTTCCGCCCGACAGAGAAACAATTTTGCTTCAATCCCTGCATAGCAAATCTCCCGGCAGTTAATAATTTCCGCAATATCCACCCGCAGAAGCTGATGGCTCTCATCCTCCAAGCGCAGGCGAAGGGGGCGAATATCGCCGTTGGCGCTGCACATAGCAATCACATCAATGGGATTTTGTTCTGTTTTCACCCGCTTCACCTCCTTTTGGGATTATTATAGTACATTTGTTCGCATTTATCAAGAGGAAATTTACGGTTGCGGACAGGGGTGGAATTTGCTATACTAAAAAAAGAGGTGAATTGCTTTGCTGAAATACAAATGCCTTGTGCTTGACCACGACGATACGGTGGTTCAAAGTATGAAAACAATGAGCTACCCTTTTTTCCTTTACGGACTGAATATTTTTAGACCCGGGCAGACCATTTCCTTTGAAGAGTATGTACGGGATTGCCATCATTACGGCTTTGTGGAGCTGTGCCGGATGCGGTTCGGGTACACCGAAGAGGAGCTTTCCCGGGAACACGATATGTGGATGGATTATGTGCTCAGCCACACCCCCGACCCCTACCCCGGCATTTGTGAGGTTATCCGTCAGCAAAAGGAGGCGGGCGGTCTTGTCTGCGTGGTATCCCACTCCCGGATTGACAATATTCTCCGGGACTATCGCGCCCATATTGGCTTTGACCCGGACAGGATTTACGGCTGTGAGCTGCCGGAGGAACAGAGAAAGCCCAACCCCTATCCCCTGCAGGATATTATGGCGCGTTACCATCTCTCCCCCGAGGATTTGCTGGTGGTAGACGATATGAAGCTTTCCTGCAAGATGGCTGCGCCCTTGGGTGTAAAGGTTGCCTACGCCGGCTGGAACGGCTTAAATGTGCCGGAAGTGGACGAAGAAATGAGTAGTCTCTGCGACTATGCCTTTTCTACGGTGGAAGAGCTTTCCCGTTTTCTTTTTGACGGTTAATCCCTTGACATTTGTGATATAATCATTAGCGCAGGAGGTGAGACCTTTGGAAAAGCAAGGCGTTAAAATTATGGCAACCAACCGGGAAGCCCGGCACGAATATTTTGTGGAAGAAGAATTTGAAGCCGGTATCGAGCTCAGCGGCACAGAGGTCAAATCCATCCGGCAGGGAACGCTGAACCTAAAGGACGCCTGGTGCGGCATTAAAGACGGTCAGCTTCTTCTCAACCAAATGCACATCTCCCCCTACGACCACGGAAACCGCTTTAATCCCGACCCCCGCCGTGTGCGCAGGCTCTTGATGCACAAGCGGGAGATTATGCGGCTTTACGGAAAGGTCAAGCAGGATGGCTATTCTATCATTCCCCTGTCCGTTTACTTAAAGGGCAGCTTGGTGAAGGTAAAAATCGGCCTGTGCAAAGGCAAAAAACTGTACGATAAGCGGCAGAGCGCCGCTGAAAAGGACGCAAAGCGTCAAATAGAGCGAGCAATGAAAGAGAGGTACTAAAAAATGAATCCTACATTTAAGATTACGATGGCAAACGGCGGCGTTATCGAAGGCGAGCTGTATCCTGAGATTGCGCCCCAGAGTGTGTAT
>JAZRKY010000102.1:0-6959 GCA_045646585.1 Faecousia sp.
GTTTTTGCGCCGATAGGGTTAAAGGTTACGGGCTCGTCGCCCTCGCCCATCTCGTACAAATCGATGTCATTCATCAGCTTGACGGTTACGCCTTCCATAAGGTCGCCGCCTTCTACGCGTGCATCAAGCGCCTTGAGATCCTCCCAGGTGCGGATCTCAATCACTTCGCCTTCGACTGCGTCGTCGGTCTCTGCTGCAAAAACGTTAAAGCTGAGAACCGTCGTCAAACAAAGCGCAAGTGCAATAACACCGAAAATGCGTGATATCTTGTTCATTGTCTTCATATTTTTCTCCTTTGCTTACATATTATGCGTTTTGGGCTTGGGGGTTTTTGCTAAATACAGCAAGCCTACCCCCCCAACAACCGAAAATCGGCATAACTCAATTATATATATATCTGTCAAGATTTTTATGTCGATTATAATTTTTTTATGCAGGGCAACTAATTTTTAATCAAGATAAACGATATGCTTTATTACAATTTTGTAGTGTATCCATAATGTTTTTTAAGAAAAACAGAACTTAACCACATCTAAATACCGCCGGTCAGACGGTGGCGAACCTTGATTAAATCAGCTCCTGTCGCCCGTACCAAACAAAATACGCTGAACAATGGACAGAGGTAAAGAATATGCTGTGTTAGGTGAAAGCTAAGTTTCACCTAATAAATAATCAGGAGTAACCGATATGTCTGAATATCAATATATCACCGCCTGTGAATGTGAAACCGCCAATGTCTGCAGACCCGTGCCTCAAAGAACGGATGATGTTGAATTCAAATGCCGCACCTATGGCACGACAACCATCCCCGCCGACACAGAAGTAGGCACCGTCTTTCCCTTGGTGAATTTAAGCGTAGATACCCGCCAGTATAAGAAACCTTGCATCAAAGTAGAATTTTTGAGCAATATTCTCACCGATACTGCTACAGCCACCCTGAATTTCCAGGTATTCCGGCAATGCAACGGGCAGCTTACCCCTGTGCCCGCAGGCGCCGCTTGGACCTTCAGCAGAGCCGTCGCTACTGCTGATGAGGCCAACGCCTTCGGCTTTGCTATCTGCGATTGCGACAACTGCAACTGCGGCTGCTGCAACTACAGCGCGGTAGCAACTGTAGTAGGCGCCGCCACTACCGGAACCGTTACAATCAACAACGCTACACTGATTGCCACAGTCGTGGAGGGCGCAGATTGCTAAGATAAACGCCGTATAACAAAAGAACAGCATTCAACAAGCCACATTCCGGGGTGAGTCAAACTCACCCCGGGATTTTTTGTTGCGAATTTGCTTACAAAAGCCCCAATTTCTGTCGAAGTTCAAAGAAATTTTGCTTACGCCCCTTGTCGATTTGCGATTTTCGCGGTATAGTAAAAATAAGGCGTACAGCTTAGGGCAATATCCTTTCCACAACAGGCTACTCAAGACACAGAACCGCCCCCTGTCTTTCCCCCATTATGGAAAGAGCCACCCCCGGCAGCGGCATCGACGGCATTTTATACGCCGCGCCCCTTTCCGATTTGGTGGCAATTCTGGTAATCTTAGGTTTAACCGTTCCCTTTTTCCGTCAGATAAAAAAGAACCAATGACCTATTTGCTCCTTTGCTGCTTCTTATTTACTGCAACATTATCCTCAATCTGCGGTAACAGCTCCAGATGCAGTAAATACTGCAACAGCTCCTTACTGAGATACTCCTTTGAGGCAAAGGCATCCTCGTCAGGCGGTGCAGATACAAACCCATCGCAGGCAACGGTATCTGGCCGTTTTCTTGTGGCTTTGCGAAAGGTACAATGTCCACAGTTTACGCGAAATATTTTCCGTTTATCAAGCGCATAGTGCTGACGATAATGCGCACAGTTTTTACAATACAATTTTTCCATTTCGATCACCTCCCCTTTAGTTTATCAGCACATTTGCTCATTGTCAATACAGCATTTATGCTGTAGAGTATAAATTGTCAAAACTACCAAAAGGGGCGAAAGCAAATATGCTGTATATCGAAAGAATAAAGCAATTTAGACAAGAAAACAGCATTTCGCAAGCGCAGATCGCCAGAACCCTTGGCATTTCACCACAGCAGTATTTTAAGTACGAAAAGGGAGTTAACGAATTACCCATTCGGTATTTGTCTATCATTTGTAAGACTTACGGCATTTCCGCAGATTGGCTTTTAGGCTTGTCAAATGAAGAGGAATGAAATTCTTTTCTGTTTCTACCCTTTAATCCGGCGCACATCAAACGCAAAAGAAGAGGCAAAAGGCAGGCACCCAATAAGGATGTTTCGTAGGGGCGATACCACATACATTCAGCAAATCAAAGTCTAAATAATTATCCGAAAAATCCGCAGATGGCAAGTCCATCTGCGGATTCCTTCATATTTCGCTTTTTGCGGGCGATTCATGAATCGCCCCTACGATGGGTTGACACGAGAGGACCGTCCCTACATAGGATAACATCCTCATTTGGAGCCGTCCAAGCCTCCTCTTTTTACTTATTCATCGTCGAAGGGGTCTTCCTCTTCTTCTTTCTTTTCCTTGATGCCCATAACCGTCTTATCAAAAACAGCCAGCAGCGACGGCAGAACGAAGAGAATCAGCAGCACTGCGCACAGCGCGCCAATGCCCAGGGTGGTAAGTATGGTGGCAACTGCGCCGGTCATAAACATACCGCAGATAAGGGAAACGAAAACAATTAACAGGGAAGAAGTTAAAATGGCGTGGGTAGCTCTGCGCATAACCTCGGGAAGGGCAATCTCCAGCGGGAGTTCCCGTCTTACTTCCATATAATATGTAGTAAAGAGGATGCCGTAGTCAATCATAGAGCCCATCAAAATGCACTGCACCAAAATCAGCGCAATAAAGAACATCGGTTCGCCGATTATCACCATCACGCTCATCATAGAAAATACGGCGCATTCAATCACCGCAATCAGCAGCAGCGCAACAGAGAACTTGCGGAAGGTAAACAGCACCACCGCAAAAACCACTACCGCCGTAATGATGGAGATTAACTGATATTCCTCCTGGAAGCTGAGGGACACCTCATAGGACATTGCGGAAGAGCCTACTAAGTAATATTCCTTGTCCATAGTCGCATCCAGCATTTTGGAAAGCGCTTCATAGAATTGGTACATCCCCTCAGACTCCATAGGGTAATCTAAGGTAATGACCATTCGGCTGTGGTCATCGGCAATCAGCTGGGCAAGTCCTTCTTCAATCATCGTTTTCGCCTCTTCAAGCTGGACCTTCATATCTTCATCCAGGAAGGAGGCAAACATCTCATTGGACAGAATGTCCTGGGACAGGAACATAAACAAATCGTACAGCGGGATTGTGGTTTCACTCATATCCGCCATATTGCTCTGCGCCAAAACGAACAGAAGCCGGATATTTTCCTCGGTGAGCATTTCATTCTCCCCGAAGCCTGCAAACATCTCCGCAATGTCAGAAGGCGCGAGCTTTGTGTTCTTTCCAACGAGTGTGGACATCTCCTCCAGCATCTCCAGCTGCTCCAGCTGTTCCTTATCCAAAACGCCCTTGGCATAGCCGGCAATCTCAGAAAGCAGGTCTACAAAATCTCCAAACTGCATTGCCTTAACCGGCTCTACATCAAAAAGCGCCTCAATCTTATCCGCATCCATTCCCAAAATGTCCGCAAGGGTTGCCATCAGGGTTTGGGGCGCAGTTTGCAATGTCATATTTTTCAGCTGCTCAATGTAGAAAATGCTCTGCACGATTTTCTTATCTATGGTCAATATCGCGGAAATTTCCTGGGCAGAATATTTCTCTTTGCTGGCAAGGGCACTTACCAAGCTCTTGAGCTGACCCATCTGCGCCCGGCTATCCTCGTCAATCATAGAAGAGAACATCTCATTTTCCAGGAAACTATCAGCGGTGATAAAGCCCGCAAAGTCCACAAGGGTCATTTTCTGGGTCTCTGTGCCGTTCTGGTACATATAAAAGAGCATATTGACAAACATTTCGTCAATGCTTACCATTCCCACAATATCCTGCACCGAAACTGCCATACCCAAAGTGTTGGCATAGGCATAAACAGAGGTTACGTGCTCATCCTGCCCGAGATATTCGATAACCTTCTCCATCTTGTCTTCGTCGGCAGAATCATACACGATAACCACCGTGTCGTCCTGGGGGAAAAGCTCGTTGACGATACTGTCCTCGGCGTAGGAATATTCGATTTTGGCAAAGGATTGCACAACCGCTGTGCAAACAAGCAAAATACAGGCAAGGAGGGCGATTACTTTTCGGTTTCGATAGCTGAATGCGCCAATGGCGCCTACAATTTTATCAAGCATCCTCGGTAACCTCCTTTTTCTCTGTCTTCCGTTTTTTTAAGGCTTTCTTATCCAGCTTGAACACCCATTCGTCAAACCAGAGAATCAAAGACGGCATAACGGTAAACACACAGACAAGGCTCAGGAACACGCCCTTGGAAATAACAAGGCCAATATCCGCGCCGATGGTAAAGCTCATAAGCAGCAGCACCAAAAGACCTACGATGGTGGTGCAGGAGCTGCTGGCAATAGAGCCGAAGGCATTGACGATGGCATTTCGCATCGCCTTTTTCTTGTTGGTTTTGTTTTGCAGCTCATATTCTTCCTGATAGCGGTGCATCAGCATAATGGAGTAGTCAATAGACAGCACCATCTGGAACACCGCCGCGATGGAAAAGGTCATATCCGAAACACTTTCAAAAATCACATTGGTGCCCATATTGATAAGGATGGCCACACCAATGGAGGTAAGCAGCAGCACCGGCTCAAAATAGGAATTACACAATAGCAGCAGCATAATAACGCCAATGGCAACTGCCATCGGGATCAGCTTGTCCAAAACATTCAGGTAGCCGCCTGCATAGTAGGTATAAACGCCGTAATCTTCACTGTATGCCTCTACCATAGTATCCATCAGCGCGCCCACCTTCTCGTTGTCGCTGACATAATCGGTGCTGATAACATACATAGTGTAGGTCTTGGAATTGTAAGCGGTGCTGTTTAACTCATATGTAACGGTGCTTACCCCTGTAAACTCCTGCAGCTCCTCGTAGATTCTCCCTTTCTCGGAAAATGTCAACCCCTCAAACATAATCTGGAAGCTGTCCTTTAATTCCACTGCGGGAAATTCCTCCAAAATAATCGCCAGTCCCTGGCTCATCCTGGAGTCCTCCGCCAGGTACTTGGATTGGTCCTTATTGATGGTTACCTGGGGAATCAAAAAAGCGCAGGCAACCGCGCATATGACGCTGACGGTAAAGAAGATCATTCTGTACTTTACCAGCGCATTTGCCACTTTTTTCATTCTCTTTCCTCCTTTGGGAAATATTTATTGACGAAAATTCTATCTTGTGGTACAACTATATACAACTACAGTTGTTTATTCAACCGCCGATATTTAGAAAAAGTTGGATAAATACTTACAGGAGGTTAATTTTTTATGAACAAAAATGATCTTCGGTTTCAAAAGACAGAAATCGCCATAAAAAGCGCCTATCTTGCCCTAAAAAAGCACGGCTCCGCAGCCGTTAAGGTCAAAGAGCTGTGCGACAAGGCGATGATCAACAAAACCACCTTTTATGCCCACTATGACACGGTGGAAACCCTGCACAGGCAGGTCTGCGGCGAATTTGTGGCAGATATTCTATGCAAAAGCAAAAACATTGATAAAGTGCTGACCTCTCCCCGCACCTTTGCCACATCCATTTTGAATACCTTTGAACAAAATATGCCATTCATTGAGCAGCTCTACGGCGCTGACCTTTACGCCTTTGTAAACGATGTGGAGGAGCTGTTTGTGTCCCATTATCTCCCGGAAAATGCCGACGAGGACTATGTTCTGTCCATTCGCTTCTGCATTGGCGGCGCATTTAAGCTGTTAGTCAGCGAACGCGACCCCGTCCGCATCCAAAAAACCTTGGATTTGGTAGAAAGACTACTCAATCCCCAATAATCTATATCCCATAAAAAACCGGCACCGCAAATGCGGTGCCGGTCCTTTTAAGATAAGTTTTTAAGAAAACTTTTTGTAAATTAGCCCATGTAGAATACGTTTTTGTCCTTCAGAGCGTCGATGTTCTCCTTGGTGTACCATTCGCCGCCGATACCGACATTGGAAACGGTTTCGCCATTGAGCTTAGCAATAGCCAGCTTTACGGACTCATAGCCGATCTTGTAGGAGTCCTGAGCAACGGAGCCGACCAGCAGAGCGCAGGTTGCGCCGCCGTCCTTGATCCAGTTGTACTGGTTGGTGCCGCAGTCAAAGCCGCAGAACAGGATGCTCTTGTAGGTGTCAGCATTGTCCTTAACTTCGGGGTAAACTTCGTTTACAACGCCTTCGTTGGTCATAAAGATGGACTGTGCGCCCCAATCCTTCAGAGCAGTCAGAGCCAGCTTGTACTCGCCAGCAACATTCTGCTTTACCTGACGGTTGATGTCCAGAGTGATGTTGTCAGCCTTTGCCAGGGCGTTAATCTTCTCGATGAAGCCTTCAGCGCGGTCAATGCCGGTAGCGGAAGAGTCGTGCTGAATAACACCGACCTTATAGCCGTTAACCAGAACATTCTGAGACTTCAGGTAAGCGTAGAAGTTTTCAGCAACAACAGCGCCAGCGAGCTTATTGTCGGTAGCAACCAGGCCGATGGTGGGGTCCTTGCCGGCGGTGATGTCAGCGCCGTTAGCGTACAGACCGGAGTCGAACTCAACAACGGGCAGGCCCCTGTCGTAAGCAGAAACCAGCTCATCAACAAAGCCGGTGCCGATGGTAGCCAGAACGATAGCCTTAACATTGGGGTTGTTCAGAGCAGTCTGAACCATGTTACGCTGGTTGGGAACTTCGGACTCGGACTCGGAAGTGGGGCCCTGGAAGGTGACCTTGTAGCCAGCCTCGGCGCCAGCAGCCAAGTCGGATCGTAGCCATGTCGTTCTGTGGGCCAAGGAGTTGCAAAG
>JAZRKY010000103.1:0-2801 GCA_045646585.1 Faecousia sp.
GGAGTTTTGGCTCATCTCCAAGCCGGAGCAAGCAACGCTGCCTGCGTTGGCAGCCTTGCCGGGGCAGAAGAGAACGCCGTTTTCTTGCAGATAGTGGGTGGCGTCCAAGGTGGTGGGCATATTTGCGCCCTCGCAAACGACTTTGCAGCCGTTGGCAACCAGTGCCTTGGCATCGTCTAATAGCAGCTCGTTCTGGGTAGCGCAGGGCAGAGCAATGTCGCACTTAACCGTCCAAACACCACGGCCTTCTTTGTACTGGGCGCTCTTCCGTGCGGCGGCGTAAGCATCCAAGCGGGCGCGACGGACTTCCTTGACATCCTTTAATAGTTCTACATCAATGCCCTCGGGATCGTAAATCCAGCCGGTGGAATCGGAGCAGGTAACAACCTTTGCGCCCATTACGGTAGCCTTTTCAATGGCGTAAATAGCCACATTACCGGCGCCGGAGACAGCAACAGTCTTACCTGCAATATCCATATTGTTTGCTTTCAGCAGTTCCTGAGTAAGATATAAAAGACCGTAGCCGGTAGCCTGCGTCCGGCACAAAGAGCCGCCGTAAGTAAGACCCTTACCTGTCAGCGCGCCACCCTCGGATGCGCTGCGGATGCGGCGGTACTGACCGTACATATAGCCGATTTCTCTTGCACCTACGCCAATGTCGCCGGCGGGAACGTCGGTATCAGGTCCGATGGAGTTAACCAGCTCTGTCATAAAGCTCTGGCAGAAACGGAGAACTTCCCGGTCGGACTTGCCTTTGGGGTCAAAGTCAGATCCGCCCTTAGCACCGCCCATGGGCAGACCGGTGAGGGAGTTCTTGAAGCACTGCTCAAAGGCCAAAAACTTCATAATGCTTAAGTTCACAGAGGGGTGGAAACGCAGACCGCCCTTGTAAGGACCGATTGCACCGTTAAACTGAATGCGGTAGCCGGTATTAACCTGCATATTGCCGTTATCGTCCAGCCAGGGAACACGGAACATAATAATACGCTCGGGCGTAACCATTTTTTCTAGCAGAGCTTCCCGACGGTAGCGCTCCTCGTTCTTTTCGATCACAGGGCGCAGAGATTCAAGAACCTCTTTTACAGCCTGCTGAAATTCTTTCTGATCGGGATTTTGCTTGGCGACCAGCTCCAAGACTTCATCAATATACCCCATAGTGGATGCCTCCTAATAAAAAACTGCTCCTATTTTAGCAAATGCGAAAAACGATTGCAATAGTTTTTTTGGACAAAGAGTGATTTTTTCACAAGGACAAATGTGTACAAATTGCACACATTGGCATATTTTCCTACGAAAAGTCATAGATTGTCCGTAGGAGGGATGGTATGAAACGGAAAAAACTGACAATGATTGCCATAGGGGCGTTTTGTTTAATTGGGATTATTGCCTCATTTTTTGACAGGTCAATTCCTACAGGAAGCTGGGGCTTGCGCTTTCACACCGAGGGGCAAGCCCCGGAGGGCTCTGCCGGGGTAGCCCAGCTGCAAAAATACGATACGGTATTTTTAGGGGATACCAGCCAAAAAAAGATATATCTGACCTTTGATGCCGGCTATGAAAATGGCTGCACAGAGAAAATTTTAGACATTCTAAAAAAGCATAATGTGCCTGCCGCCTTTTTCCTTGTGGGGAACTATATGGAGAGAAACCCCGATTTGGTGCGGCGGATGGTAAATGAAGGGCATATTGTGGGCAATCATACGATGCACCATTATAATATGGAGAAAATCTCTGACCCGGCCGCCTTTGCCGAGGAATTACAGGAGTTAGAAAAATTGTTTTTGGACATTACCGGCAAGGAACTGCCCAAATATTACCGCCCGCCTCAGGGTACATACAGCTTAGAAAACCTGAAAAACGCAAAAGAATTGGGTTATAAGACGGTTTTTTGGAGTCTTGCTTATGTGGATTGGAACAACGACAATCAGCCCACAAAGGAACAGGCTTTTTCTAAGCTCTTGCCCCGTATCCACAACGGCGCGGTGGTGCTGCTGCACTCCACATCGCAAACCAACGCGGAAATACTCGATGAGCTACTGGCCAAATGGAAAGAAATGGGATACACCTTCGGCTCAATAGATGAATTGTTTGGATAATACATATGCGTGTCATTGCGAGGACCCTGAGCGAAGGCGAAGGGGCCGTGGCAATCTCTTGGTACGCACCTTCATATGAGAATAAAATCGGCGCATCGAGCGCCGATTTTATTTCGAGTCGTCGGGGACACCGGTCCCTACAGAGCACTTTGAAAAGACAAAACCGGGAGACCGATTTGGTCTCCCGGAAATTTATTTGCCAGAACGGGCTTTTTTGATTGCGGAGGAATATGCACCGACGATGTCCATAAGAGCTGCAAAATCTTCATCTGTAAGGTTTACGCATCGCTTTTCGATAGCGGTGTTCCGGCTTTCGGAAGCTGCGCCGAATAGGATTTGGTCGCTTGTTACGCCTAAGGCGACGCATGCCCGTTTTAGTGTGGGGATAGATATGCCAACAACGCCACGCTCTAAGTCGGAGATATATTGGGGAGATACCTCTATTTTCTCTGCGAATTGTTCCTGTGTTAGTTTTGCTTGCTCTCTTGCAATTCGTATCTGTTCACCGATTTGAATATTAATTTCTTTTTTTTCTCGCATAGTCAAGCACCGCCTTTCACTATTAGTTTAACTAAAAGCGGTCTTGACAAACACAATGTAATGATATTATAATTAATAAAAGCAATGCATTTAATAGACATTTTGGTTTATTTTGTGTGTTTGCTTTGAATGAATATTAAAGAAAGAGGGAGATCATTATGAAAA
>JAZRKY010000104.1:0-12070 GCA_045646585.1 Faecousia sp.
TCTCCAATTTTTGATTTGCTTCCTGATAAACCAAATCATAGATATCATTCTTTACGGTTGATGCATATTTATTTGACACTGCTTCAATCGCCGAGGCATAATCACCTTTTTTAATGTATTTCTTCGCACATTCAGTAAAATATGCACCAAGTTCTGCATACAGATAGTCTGGATATTCTCCCGAATTACGAAGAAGTCGTGCAAACTGTTGTTCAGCTTTATTTATTACGGTACTATTTCCCCCGATATACCATTGGATAGCCTCCCGCCACTCACACTCAGTATACCGATCCTTTGCATCACTAATATCCTGAACTTCCAAATATATCTCTTTTGCAGTAGTAAAATCACCTTGTTGCATTAATACGGTTGCCTTGTAATACTTACCATAAGGGATAAATACCGCAACTGTAAGAATTGCAAAAATCATCATTACAGTTACTGCAACGGCCGAAATACATATAATCCGTTTTTTCTTTCTAACCCTTTCCTTTTCTGCATTCGCTGCTATACAAGCCACCTGTTCATCGTACCGCTGTTTATGTAACTCTAAAGTTTCTACATTTAAGGCATTAAATACAGTCTCTCGCCTTGAATGGCAAAGATTACAAACTAATTTTTCATCGTTATTCAACGATCCACAAGTGCAGCGCCAAAGATCACCAAAAGCCGCTGGCACAAACTCTGCTCGTGGGGTCGTATCTCTTTGATACTGTTCTGCCAACTCAGCTCCTAACTGCTTATTAAGGGTTAATGCCTGCGGCAGGCTGTTCCACCTTACATTACTATCACACCGCCAAACTTCTCCATCTACAAAAACTGCAGAAAGGCATTGACAAGAAAATGTGCGTGCTTCAGAACTTGGCATAGGAATTGCAACCTTTTGACCAAACGAGTCATTGCGGGCGACATTTAAATCCAAATACTGATATTCCTCTACACCCTCAACCATTTTCCCATAGATGTCCTCTGCCAGAATACGCACAGTCAAGGCTTTAACTATTTGGGGAGATATGTTTTGGAACTTAAGTTGCACAAGCACTTTCCCGGTTTTATTGTCTTTAAGTAACGAACCAGCTT
Source organism: Faecousia sp. (assembly GCA_045646585.1). GTDB lineage: Bacteria > Bacillota > Clostridia > Oscillospirales > Oscillospiraceae > Faecousia. The sequence goes on from JAZRKY010000104.1 coordinate 1,081, forward strand.
GAATTACAACAGGTGCACCTTGGCAATATAGGTCTTTTTCCAATGAATATACTTTTGAATATCTTTCAGACTTAACATTCTCCTTACAGTTCCGGGAGCTCATCAGTTGCAACAGCATTACTCTTCTCAGTTAGTCCAGTATTATACGCGATTTGGCCGAAAGCAAGAAAATGAAGGCCACTAAAGTAAAGCACAGGACCAAATGCACCAAATAAGATACCCAAATAAGCTATTCCAACGATGAACTTTACAAATTTATACGGGCCAAATACATTAAAAGTTAGTGCCGCAATCACTGCCACCAAGCCATCTTTTGCTGCAGCAATTGATACCACTGTAACTAATAAGATTAGCGCAATTGCAAAAACCATTAATAATACTTTTCCAATTGCAAACAGCAACCCTCCGTGTTTGATAACTAAGTTTGCATTTCTTTAATCTTTCATTTTCTTCTTCCTTTCTGTCTATAAAAATAAAAAGTGCGGCTACCGAAGTAACCGCACAAAAAACGCAAACTCCGATAGTCGCCAAACTAATCAATATAAGCACCATTGTGTCTATACCGCCGGAATTTGCGTTTTTATCAAATTCTTGGCATAAACACAAAAGGGTATACTACCCCCTATGTTAATGATGCTTTCTCATTATTTGATTAGTTTGGCATAATCAGTATATCGCAATTTTCTATCAATGTAAACCCCAAAAATACAGCCACTTTTCCCGATATTGTGAGTTACATTTCCTGCTAAACAAAAGTACAACTCATACAACATAAAAAACCGAATCAAAATATTTCTCTAAATCGTAATAAAAAAACACCCTTTGGCACATTACCAAAGGGTGTGTAAATCTGTTACAAAAACCAATGTTTTGGCAAGGGTTGCCACACCATTGTGCGCACTGGTTCGCAATGACGCATTTTTTGTCAGTCGTAACAACGGATATAGGGGCGACTGAACGCCCCTACATTTTCTTTCCACCCCATCGTTAGAATCCGTAGGGCGGGGGCTTGCTCCCGCCACCAGTAGGAATGGTTTTTATTCGGCGGGAGTAAACCCCCGCCCTACGATGTGATGTAAGGGTACAGCGACGCCCCCACAAAGCCTATTGCACTTTTTCGCGTTTTGCAGCAGACCCTTTGTCCGTTTCATTTTATGTAACCGGGCTGTCTTTGGCAATTTGCGCAATCAATCTGTTTGCCTGTTTTTCTTAATATAAATCTTATAATGACAATGCATACAAATCTGCCCGGAGCCTTCCACATAAAACTCCCTTTGGCTAATAGGTGTACTAAATCTATACGGTGTTTCTGCTCCGCAAATGACACATTTTTCAATAGGATCATCTATCTTATTTTGTTTCACATCTGTAGCATTTTCAATGATGTTTTCCATTTTCGGCCTCCAAAAAATAAAAAGTGCGGCTACCGAAGTAACCGCACAAAAAACGCAAACTCCGATAGTCGCCAAACCAATTCAATATAAAGGGCACAGTTATACACGGGCACACTCGTATTGATGGAATTTGCATTTTTATCAAATTCACCACACACAAGTATGTCCTAAAAATGGGTATAATATCCCTATAAAAAGATAGAGCGCCCCTATCGTATATTAAATTGGTTTGGCGTAACTATCCTAACATAGTTGCTTCGCTTTTGCAATAGTGTGATAAAAAATACCTTCCCCTTTGAGGAAGGTTTTTTGGCGGGCAGCAGGTTGCCGCCCCTACTTTTTGAATACAAAAAATTTGCTGAGAATATAGTTAAATACAATGACAAAAACGGCAAGGAGCAGTTTCATTATATTGCCGTTCCAGCCCAGAATGTCCACAGTCAGCAGTAAACTTACTGTTTCGATTGCGCCGCTGGCAACTCGACTGCCTACAAATCGCATAAATTCGCCAAATGCCCCCGCCCAAGCCTTGCTTTCAAAAACATAGAACTTGTTGGTAACATAAGCAAAATTCACCGCAACTACCCAAGCAACAGCATTACAAACTGCCGCAGGCAAGCCTGCAAGGTTGTAAAGAGGCAGATAAACGGCGTAATTTACCGCTGTGGTCAGCACGCCGAACACAAGGTATATAACCGTACTGCGGTGTTTTTGATACAATGCCTTCAGCTTTTCGTACACAGCCTTCTTCCTCTCTTACAGACCTAAGTCCTCGCCTACCAAAATGAATTTAATTCGACCTTGGGGGCGACAATTCCGCGTAATGACAATTTGATTGCAAATACATGTAACACTCTTGCAATCGGCGCAGGTGCCGGTAACGGTACAGGGGTTATCTAACTGAAATCTCTGCTGATTGGCAGGGGCAGCAATGGTTCTGGCGCGTTTAACCGCATCCTCCAAGCTGTCGGTAACCTTGTTCATACCGACAACCACCAGCACCCTTTTCGGGCCATAGATAATGGCCGCCACCCGGTTGCCTGTGCCGTCAATGTTCACCATCTGCCCGTCAATGCTCATACCGTTTGCGCCGGTGAGGAACACATCGGCAGAAAAGCACTTGGCGGCTATCTCCTCCCGCTGCTCCATTGTGGCGCATTTTTCCCGGTCAAGAGCAGTGTAATTCCCCTTGCGAACGGCATCTATAAGTCCAATTTGGGCGGCGGACATTGCGCCACCCCAACCAACGGTTGCGCCCTCGGGAATCCACTTCAAAGCCTTTTCCAGGGCTTCCTCCTTTGTCGGGCAATAGACCGCGTCAAAATGCCGGGATTGCAAGTTCTTTACCAGCATTTTGCCACGCTTTTCATAATATAATTCCTTTGGTGTAGCCATAAAAACAGCCTCACTTATTCATCAGTTTTTCTAATGCCGCCAGCTTCAGGCAGGTGCAGAAAACATCCATCGCCTTTTCCAGCTCTTCCACAGGAGGCAGGCTGGGCGCGATGCGGATATTTTGGTCGTTAGGGTCAATGCCATAGGGATAGGTCGCACCGGCGGGGGTCATTACCACACCGGCTTCCTTACAAAGGGCAAGGGCGCGCTTGGCTGTGCCGGGCATAGTATCAAAGCTGATAAAGTAGCCGCCCTTGGGATTTACCCAGCTGCCAAAGCCGCAGGGCTTGATCTGCTCCTCCAGAATCCGGGTTACCACCTTGAATTTAGGCGCCATAAAGGAGGCGTGGATTTTCATAAGCTCCAGTGTGTTTTTCCTGTCCTTCAGGAAACGGACGTGGCGCAGCTGATTGACCTTATCGTAGGAAATCATCTGCACGGAAAACAGCTTGAGGAAATAGTCCACATTGGCCTCCGAGCAGGCAAGCACCGAAACACCTGCGCCGGCAAAGGTAATTTTGGAGGTGGATGCAAATTCATAGACCATATCGGCGTTACCGTACTGCTCACACAGCCCGATAATGTCCGGGAATTCTACAAAATCTCCGTCAAATTCGTGGACACAGTACGCATTATCCCACATAAGGGCAAAGTCAGGGGCTGCGGGCTTCATAGCCGCGAAACGGCGAACAGTCTCAGCGGAGAAAATAATACCGGTGGGGTTAGAGTACTTGGGAACGCACCAAAGGCCCTTAACGGCGGGGTCTTTAATCAGCTCCTCTACCATATCCATATCAGGTCCCTCGGGTGTCATAGGTACCGTAATCAGCTCTGCGCCGAAAAACTCCGTAATGCGGAAATGGCGGTCGTAACCGGGGGCAGGACAAAGGAACTTTACCTTTTCTTCCTTGTACCAGGGGCGTGGGCTGTGCAGTAAGCCGTGGGTATAGGCGCGGGAAATCACATCAAACGCCAAATTCAAACTGGATGTGCCGCCAAGCACCGTCTGCTCCGGCTTGCAGCCTAAAATATCTGCCCAAAAGGCTCTGGCGCTGGGCATACCTGCTAGCTCGCCATAGTTACGCACATCCGTATTATCCGCAAAGCTATCCCCCGGCTCAGTTAGAGCTGACAGCACGCCGCTCATTGCATCCAGCTGGGCTTTGGCAGGCTTGCCTCTTGCCATATTCAGATCAAGTCCCTGCGCCTTGCAAGCTTCAAAATGGGCTTTCTCCCGGGCGTAGGCTTCCGCCAACTGTTCGGCGTTCATTTCCTCAAAAATCAGCATATTCTCAACCATCCTAACTTATAACAGAATTGTTATAGGTATTATACACAAAACATATATAAAACGCAATCTTCATTTTTGAAAAAAGGCAAATTGGTAACATTTTTGTAGTATTGAACAACAATCTCCCGTTTCTGATGGGATAATTATGCATTTTTATCCTTGCAATATCCGCTATCATCCATTAAAATAAGAAAATCAAAGGATTGGAGGAACGATTATGGGCGACTTTTTGAATATCCCCGAAATTTTCGGCAGCGATGTATTCAACGAAGCCACTATGCGCAAGCGCCTGGATAGTGGGATCTTTGATGCCTGGAAGCAGTGCATCGAAAACGGCACTTCCCTGCCCCTTGATGTGGCAAACGAAATTGCCGTAGCTATGAAACAATGGGCGATTGAAAAAGGCGCAACCCATTATACCCACTGGTTCCAGCCTATGACCGGCATTACCGCCGAAAAGCACGATTCCTTCATCACCCCCGACGGTGAGGGAAATGTGATTATGGAATTTTCCGGCAAGGAGCTTGTGCGTGGCGAGCCGGATGCCTCCTCCTTCCCCTCCGGCGGTCTGCGGGCAACCTTCGAAGCCCGGGGCTACACCGCTTGGGACCCTACCTCCTTCGCCTTTGTCCGGGACGGAAGCCTTTACATCCCCACCTGTTTCTTCTCCTATACAGGAGAAGCGCTGGATAAAAAAACACCCTTGCTGCGTTCTATCGACGAGGTTTCCCGGGAAGCTACCCGCATTTTGCGGCTCTTTGGAGATACCGATACCCGCCGGGTTATTCCCTGTGTCGGCGCAGAGCAAGAATATTTCCTGCTGCCGAAAGACCTCTACTCTCAGCGGGAGGATTTGCGGCTGACCGGTCGCACACTCTTTGGTGCGCAGCCCCCTAAGGGTCAGGAGCTGGACGACCACTATTTCGGCACGATCCGCAATCGGGTTTCCCGGTTTATGCAGGACCTTGACGAACAGCTTTGGCGGCTGGGCGTGTTTTCCAAGACAAAGCATAACGAAGCCGCCCCCTGCCAGCACGAGCTTGCCCCTATTTACACCACCGCAAATAATGCCTGTGATACCAACCAGCTTATGATGCAGGTGATGAAAAAGTGCGCCGCCAAGCATAACCTTGTGTGCCTGCTCCACGAAAAGCCCTTTGCCGGTGTCAACGGCTCCGGCAAGCACAATAACTGGTCGTTGGCTACAGATGGTGGCAAAAACCTCTTCAGCCCCGGTCAAACACCGGCGCAAAACGCCCGTTTCCTGCTATTTTTGGCGGCTTTCCTCCACGGTGTGGACGAATATCAGGATATGCTGCGCTCTACCATCGCCGGTGCCGGCAACGATCACCGTTTAGGCGCTAACGAAGCGCCCCCTGCTATCGTCTCCATCTTCTTGGGCGATGAACTGACGGCCGTTGTGGAGTCCATTATCAACAGCACCAATTATGAAGGTCCCCATAAAAGCCTGATGCGCATCGGCGTGGATGTCCTGCCCCCTATCCCTAAGGACACTACCGACAGAAACCGCACCTCTCCCCTTGCCTTTACCGGCAATAAATTTGAGTTCCGTATGGTAGGCTCTTCCCAGTCTATCGCAGGCCCGAATATCGCGCTGAACACCATTATGGCAGAAATTTTGGCGCGGTACGCAGACGAATTGGAGCAGGCAGAGGACTTTGAAGCCGCTCTGCATACCCTGGTCTGCCGCAGCTTTACGGAGCATCAGAGAATTATCTTTAACGGCAACGGCTACGCTAAGGAATGGGAAGAAGAAGCCGCCCGCCGGGGTCTTTCCAATTTGCGCTCCACCCCGGAAAGTCTTGACGCCTACCTCGACCCTGCCAATATTGCCCTTTTCACAAGGCACGGTATTTTTACGGAAAACGAGTTCCACGCCCGGTATGAAATCCATTTGGAGGCCTACTGCAAGCTGGTAAACATCGAAGCGAGAACCAGCATTGATATGGTGCTGCACCAAATTCTCCCGGCGGCAACCGCCTATGCCTCTGCCCTGACTTCCGGCATTCTGGCAAAAGAATCTGCCTCTCTTCCCTGTAAGGCAGAAAAGTCGCTGGCAAAGACCTTGTCTGAGGCAACCGACAATCTGTTTGAAACCTGTCAGCTGCTTCAGTCTGATTTGGAAACCGTACCGGCAGACAATCGAATGGCAGCCCTTTATTATCACAGTATGGTCCTTGCCCGGATGGAGAAATTGCGGCAAGCGGCTGACATTCTGGAAAAATACACCGACAAGAATTATTGGCCTTATCCCACCTATTCCGATTTATTATATTATTGATAAAAGCGAACCGCAGGTTACATCTGTAACCTGCGGTTCATTTTTACTTTCCCGTTGAGCCGAAGCCGCCGGTGGAACGGACGGTGTCGGATAGCTCGTCGGCTTCCACATAGGCAGGTGTCAGCACCAGGGTGATGACCATTTGGGCGATTCGCTCGCCATTTGCCACTGTCTGCATCTGGCTGCCGTGGTTGTGGAGCGCTACCATAATTTCGCCCCGGTAATCGCTGTCTACAACGCCCACCTTATTGGCAGGGGCAAGTCCCCGCTTGCAAGCAAGACCGCTGCGGGCATAAATCAGCCCTGCGCACTTTTCCGGCACTTCCAGGGCAATGCCGGTAGGCACAAAGACCGTTTTTCCGGGAGCGATGGTAACTGTTTCCGCAAGGCAGGCATAAAGGTCAGCGCCGGCAGCAAAAGCGGTGCCATATGTAGGAAGGGTCGCGCCCTCCCGTAATTTTTTTACACGAATTTCATCCATATTAAATTCCCTCATTTATATATTTCCGTAAAAATGCAATCACGTGTTTTCGGTAACCGGGGGTATTTACCAAATAGCTCACCCCGTGTCCCGCATCCCCCACAAGGTACATTTCCTTATCAGAGGTGCAGGCATCATATGCCTGCTCTGTCATAGCGCAGGGCACGAAATTATCTCCTGTGCCGTGAATCAGCAAAACCGGCAAACGGCTTTTTCTAAGGCTTTTCCGGCTATCCCGTTCATAAAGGCTAAAGCCCGCCAACACCCGGGCGAACAGGTCCGCCGCCCACATAAACGGTCCTGCGGGAAGGTGAACCGTATCCCGAAACACCTTCGCAATAATCTCCTTAGGAGAGGTAAAGCCGCAATCGGCAATAATGCCTTTTACATTTTTGGGCAAATCCCGGTCGGCAAGATACAGCATCGTAGACGCGCCCATAGAAAGACCGTTCAGCAGGATCGGATGACAGCCGAATTTCTCATTATGGAACTTGATCCACCCCAGCACATCCCGACTTTCCAGCACACCGAAGGTAATATATTTCCCCTCGCTATGGGCGTGGCTGCGCTGGTCAAGGAGCAGAAGATTTAGTCCTAAATTGTGGTATAGCTCCAAAATCATACCAAAGTCCAGCAGCTTCGTACTGCGATAGCCGTGAGCAAGAATCACTGTACCTTTGGGGTCATCGACAGGGATATAGTGGGCGTGGAGCTTTAAGCCGTCGTGGCTTTGGGTCCACACATCTACCATAGTATGGGTCTGCAGCCAGTGATTTGCCGCCTGAATGTGCTTTGTGTACTTTTCATAAGTAGTATTTTGCAAAGCCACTTCATCCAGCCAATCCATTTCCGCCGTTCTTCTGCAGGCTTTCCAAAAGGTATAACCGCCAACAGATAAAACGAGCGCCAGCACCGCTACCGCAGACCATAAAAGCCACATAGTTTACTCCTTGTTTCCCAATCCCTTAAAGAATTTGAAAGACAGAGGCCACAAAATTCCCGCAACAATCACGATGAGGAAATACCGCACCGCAGAGCCTGCAGATGCGCCTACCAGCGCGTTAATCGGCGCTTTCAGACCGCTTTTCACCGCCAGTACCAAGCCGAAACCGATGGCGACCTTGATAATCTGCGCCCACCAAACTGCCTTCACCTCAAAGTGTAGCCATTTTTCATCTACGATATACACAATGGCAAAGCCAACGATTGCGCCCAAGAATTTATAAGCGTTGCTGACAGCAGATTCATAATTATGGGCATCTATATCTGCCGGGAACGGGAACAGCTCAATATAACCCCAGAAAGCCAAAGCCGCCACAATCATACCGCCCAGTACCCAAGGCAGCCACTTTTTGCTATTCTCCTCTGCAACAGGCTTAAATACATACACCAGCAGCAGCGCCATTGCAGCGGCGACGGAAACATCCAGCGGGGTATGGACGCCGATATACATCCTGGAAATGGGAACGAGAATACAAATCGCCACACACAGCGCCTTAATTACCCGATTTTTTACCGAATAAGCAATACAGCCAAATGTGCCTACTGCGGTCTGGGTATGTCCGCTGGGGAAGCTATAGCCGGCAGCCGCCTCCCGGGCTTGCTCCAAAATAGTAAAATTGGGGTCTTGTACCCAAGGCCGGGGAATCCGGAAGGTGATTTTCAGCACCTGATTGGCAATCAGTCCCAAAAAACCAACCGTCAACAAATAATAGCTCTTCCGCTTATCCACGCACCAAAGCATTGTCAGCGCCGCCACCAAAAAGAGGGTTTCCTCACCAAAGCGGGTAATCAGCAGCATAAATTCGTTCAGCACAGGCATACGGATACTTTCAAACCAATATAATAGTTCCATAAAATTACCTCCTTTTTGCCTATTATATATAAAATTTACAAAAATGTAAAGTTCTACTATCTCTTGACACTTGCAAAATCAATCCGTTTGGGTATAATAAAGAAAACAAAATGAAAGGAGCAATTTTATGCCTTTTTATTATTACGGATTTGACTGGACATATATCGTTTTGGTGCTTCCCTGCGTGATTTTCGCCTTTGTTGCCAGCGCCCGGGTCAATTCCACCTTCAATCGCTATTCTAAGCAGTTATCTTCCCGGCATATTACCGGCGCAGAGGCTGCCCGGCAGGTGCTGCTGAAAAACGGTGTCAGCGGCGTGCAGATTACCCGGGTCTCCGGCAATCTTACCGACCATTTTGACCCCCGGAGCAATACCATCCGCCTGTCCGACAGTGTGTATGACAGCACCTCCACCGCCGCTATCGGCGTTGCCTGCCACGAAGCAGGACACGCGGTGCAGTATGCTAACAGCTACTTCCCTATCAAAATCCGGGCGGCTATTATTCCCGTTACCAACATCGGCTCGATGCTGGCAATGCCCCTGATTCTCATTGGTCTGCTGTTTACCTCTGAGGCTGTTACTTCCTCCGGCTTTATTTACGCCGGTATCGCCTGTTTCGGTTTGTCTGCCGTATTTCAGCTCATTACCCTGCCTGTGGAATTTAATGCCAGCCGCCGGGCGATGAACGCCATTACCGACAGCGGTATTTTAACCACCGAGGAACAAGCAGGCGCAAGAAAGACCCTCACCGCCGCGGCTATGACCTATGTGGCAGCACTGGCAGTTTCCCTCGCCCAGCTTTTGCGGCTGATTCTGCTGTTCGGCGGCAGAGGCCGGAGAAACGACTAAGTAATGGATAATTGAGAATTGACAATTGACAATTTTCTTTGTCATTGCGAGGACCCTGAGCGAAGTCGAAGGGGTCGTGGCAATCTCCTGGCAGACACTATCATATTACACGGTAGGGGCGATTCACGAATCGCCCGTCAATCCCTTCCCCTCTGTGGAAGGTGGCATTTGCGAAGAATGCGCAAATGACGGATGAGGTCAACCTCACCCGTCAGCCCGTTCAGGCTGACACCCTCCCCAAGGGGGAGGGGATTATTTCACTACACCCTTGTATATACCCAGCGGGCGATTCTTAACCGCCCCGACATATTCTTTCGATAGCGCATTATTAAACTGCCTTTGGTCTTGACAACCGGGGCGGTTTTTATTATACTCTTTCTTGTGTGAAAAGTATGAAAAGTAGGAATAGGAGGATGCCCTATGGCCGGAGGAAAACACATACTTGGCAAAGGCAAATCCCGCCGGATTTTCGGCACAGCAAAGGTCGGCGACCGGGGACAGATTGTCATTCCCAAGGAAGCCCGGGAGCTGTTTAAGATACGCCCGGGAGATACGCTTCTGATTTTAGGCGAAGAGGAAACAGGGCTGATTGTTTCCCGCCCGGAGGTACTCAGCGATATTGCAAACCAAGTATTTGCGTCTATGCAGAAAGAGGAGAATGAATCGTGAACGAATTTATGGAAATGTACGCTGCGTTGGGTGTCAGCCCGGCAGTTTATGAATACGGTGAAAAAGCGCTAAATAATCTCAAGGAACGCTTTGCCGCCATTGATAAGATTGCAGAATATAACCAAGGCAAAGTCATTGCCGCTATGCAGAAAAACCGGGTCTCTGCCGCCTGCTTTGCCGGCACGACCGGCTACGGCTACGACGATTTGGGTCGGGACAACTTGGAACGGGTTTACGCCGATGTATTCCACACGGAAGCCGCCCTTGTCCGCCCCCAAATCACCTGCGGCACCCACGCGCTGACGGTAGCGCTGTCTGCCAACTTACTCCCCGGAGATGAGCTGCTCTCCCCTGTGGGTCTGCCTTACGATACCCTGCAAGAGGTCATCGGCATTCGGGAAAGCCCTTGTTCCCTCAAAGAATACGGCGTTTCCTACCGGCAGGTAGACTTATTGCCCAACGGCGCATTTGACTTTAGCGGCATCCGCGCCGCTATCAACGAAAAAACAAAGCTCATTACCGTTCAGCGCTCCAAGGGCTACGCCACCCGCCCCACCTTTTCTGTTACCCAAATCGGCGAGCTGATTGCCTTTGTAAAGAGCATTAAGCCCGATGTGCTTGTAATGGTGGATAACTGCTACGGTGAGTTTGTGGAGACCATCGAACCCTCCGATGTAGGCGCAGATATGGTTGTCGGCTCTCTTATCAAAAATCCCGGCGGCGGTCTTGCCCCCATCGGCGGTTATATCTGCG
>JAZRKY010000105.1:0-2914 GCA_045646585.1 Faecousia sp.
TGGATGGATTCTGCCAAATAAGCGGCATAGGAGGGGGTACAGCAGAGAATGGTAGAGCCCAGGTCTGTCATAAATTGCAGCTGCCGCTCGGTATTGCCGGAGGACATAGGTAATGTCAGACAGCCCACCTTGTGGGAGCCGCCGTTAAGACCTGCGCCGCCGGTAAAAAGACCAAAGCCGTAGGCAATATGGCAAATATCCTCGTTTGTTGCGCCGGCGGCTACCAATGCCCGGGCGCAGCAATCGTCCCACAGGTCAATATCGTGCTGGGTATAGAAAGCAACCACCCGCTTTCCCGTTGTGCCGGAGGTGGAATGGATGCGGACACAGTCGGATAGGGGCATACCCTTTAATCCGTAGGGATAAGCCTCCCGCAAATCGTCCTTGCAGAGGAAGGGCAGCTTGTGCAGATCGTCTACACTTTGAATATCCTCGGGAGAAACGCCCTTTTCTTCCATTTTTTTGCGGTAATAGGGTACATTTTCCCAAACGTGGCGCACCTGCTTTACAAGGCGTTCATTCTGCAAAGCCCGGAGCTGGTCATAGGGCATCGTTTCGATTTCAGGTTGATAATATTTGGACATAGCAAATTCTCCTTTAGGCTTGCGCGCCCAGTTTGAATGCAATTTTGTTCATTTCCAGGAATTTCGGGGGAACACTGGCTTCGATAGCCTGCATCCATTCTTCCTCGGGGATATCAAAGTATTTGGACAGCCGACCCATCAGCACTAAATTAACGGACTTGGAAGAGCCTGCCTGCGTAGCTAAGGTGAGGGCGTCCAGCGCGTCCAAATCAATGCCGGATTGTTTCATTTTTTCTGCCAAAGCATCAGGATACTCCGCTGCGCCGATAATAACGGGCATAGGATTGATTTTTTGGGTGTTGGTGATGATTTTTCCGCCGGGCTTTAAGTACTCTGTCCACCGGGCGGCCTCCAAAAGCTCAAAGGAGACAATGAAATCTGCCTGCCCCTTGTCGATAACAGGGGAGTACACTTTTTCGCCAAAGCGGACATAGGTTACCACACTGCCGCCCCGCTGGCTCATACCGTGAACCTCGGAAACCTTAATATCATAGCCCTTATTCAGCAGCAAGCGACCCAAGAGCTTGGAGGCAAGTAAACTGCCCTGACCGCCAACACCGACGATCATAACATTTTGTGTTTTCATATTCAGACCTCCTTAGGGCTTTGCAGCGCATCAAACTTGCATAGCTGCTGGCATACGCCGCAGCCGACGCACAGGGTTTCGTCCACCTTGGCTTTGCCGCCTACAATGCTGATGGCAGGACAGCCGATTTTCATACAGGTTTTGCAGCCCACGCACTTGTCAGCATCTACCGTCAAGGGCTTGTTGTGCTTAACATATTTCAGCAGCGCGCAGGGACGGCGGGAGATAATAACAGAAGGCTCATTGGCTGTCAGCTCTTCCTTAATAACGGTCTCGCACTCGCCCAGATTATAGGGGTCAATTACCCGCACCCGGCGGATACCGACTGCGTGGCAGAGGGTTTCCAAATCAATCTTTGCGCAAGGGTCGCCCTTGAGATTAAAGCCGGTGGTGGGGTTCTGCTGATGACCGGTCATACCTGTAATGGAGTTATCTACAATGATAACGGTGGCGTTGGATTCATTGTATGCCATATTGACAAGACCGGTGATGCCGGAGTGCATAAAGGTGGAATCGCCGATAACGGCAACGGTGTTACCGTCCATAGCGCCCTGCTGGGATTTGGAAAAACCGTGCAGGCCGGATACGGAAGCACCCATACAGATAACACTGTCTACCGCAGACAGGGGAGCGACTGCGCCTAAGGTATAACAGCCAATATCGCCCAGAACGGTGATTTTGTTCTTTTTGAGGGTATAAAACAGACCTCTGTGAGGACAGCCGGCGCACATAACAGGGGGTCTGGGAGGAATTGCCTCTTCTAATTTTACGCCGGTTTCCCAGGGGGTAGAGAGCTTTTTGGCAACGGTTAAGGGCATCAGCTCGTCAATGCAGGAAAATTCGCTCTTTCCCACGCAGGCAAGACCTAAATCCCGGCAGTGGGATTCAATAAAGCCGTCCAGCTCCTCAACGACCACCAAACGGGAAACTTTTGCGGCAAACTGACGGATTTTTTCCTCCGGCAGAGGCCAAATCATACCTAATTTCAGTACGGGATATGTATCTCCGCAGACCTCTTTTACATACTGATAAGAGGTAGAGGAGGTAATAATGCCAATGGCATTATCCTTGCCACCTTCCACGCGGTTAATGTCGGCTTCCTCTGCGTAGGCAATCAGCGCTTTTGTGCGGGCTTCCACCACAGGGTGGCGCTTTTTGGCGTTGCCGGGCATCATAACATATTTGGGAATGTCCTTTTGGTATTCCTTGACACATTCCACCCGCTCACCGATTTCCACTACACTTTGGGAGTGGGAAACGCGGGTACACATTTTAAGCAGTACAGGGGTATCAAACTGCTCAGAAAGCTGGTAGGCAAGCTTGGCAAATGCTAAGGCTTCCGCAGAATCGGAAGGCTCTAACATAGGGATTTTAGCGGCTCTGGCATAGTGGCGGGAGTCCTGTTCGTTTTGCGAGGAGTGCATACCGGCATCGTCTGCCACGCCGATGACCATACCGCCGTTCACGCCGGTATAGGAAATGGTAAACAGGGGGTCAGCCGCAACATTGAGTCCTACATGCTTCATGCCGCAGAAGGAACGGCGACCGGCAAGGCTTGCACCAAAGGCAGCCTCCATAGCCACCTTTTCATTGGGCGCCCACTCGCAGTAGAGCTCAGGGTACTTGGCAGCCTCTTCGGTGATCTCGGTGCTGGGGGTGCCGGGATAGCTGGAAATGATCTCGCATCCGGCCACATACAGTCCACGGGCAACAGCAGCGTTGCCCAGCATCAGTTGTTTCATAG
>JAZRKY010000106.1:0-4327 GCA_045646585.1 Faecousia sp.
ATATAAGTGTCTTATTAAATATTCAGCAATTTCTCTGCGTTTTTGTGAAAGATGAGTTCCTTTTCTTCGTCAGTCAGCGGCAGGGCGCGGATGGCATCTACCGTGTCTTTTTGGCTGCGCCAGGGGCTGTCTGTGCCGTAGACTACACGGTCTGCGCCAATATCCCGCACCAGCTTTATAAACTCAGGTTCCTCCATAAGTCCCAAGGCCTCTTGGGTGTAGTAGCCCCGCTGACCGGACTTTAAGTGCCGCAGACCAAAGGAGGTGTCAATATAGACGCTGGGCAGGTCGCCATACATATCGGCGGCCTCAGACCAATCCTGCAGCGCGCCCATATGGGCGCCTACAAAGGTTACAGGACCTACCTGCTTTATCACATTTCGGATTTGCCGGGGGCTGCTGTAGGCACCGAGATAGGGGAAAGCCGGCTCTTTGCCGGAATGGTTGACTACCATAAGACCGAGTTCCCCGCATTTTTCCAAAACCCGCACTGTGGCGGGGTCGTCAATGGGAACGCCCTGATACTGGGGGTGGAGCTTAATGCCCTTAAGACCCGCCTTGGCGATTCGCTCCAGTTCCTCCTTCCATTGGGGGCAGTAGGGGTGAACACAGCCGAACCAAACTAAATCCGGGTCGCCCTTTTCCTTGCCGGCAATCTGCAAATCGTTCATATGGGAGACCTTCAGAGGGTTGGTGGCAACGGATAAAAGGACGCTGATGTCAATGCCGGCATCCTTCATAGAAGCCCGCAAATCGTCTAAAGAGCCATCTAAATAGGTCGGGGTCGCCGCTTTAATTTCGATGGTTGCGATGGCGTGGGCGGCGATTTTTTTGGGGAAGATGTGAGTGTGAAAATCAATAATCATTTTTCTGTTACCTCCTGCACGCGCAGGGTATTTTCTTTTACGGTGAAGCGGATATCCCAACTGCCAAAGGCAAGCCCGTAGACGCGTTCAGGGTCATTTTGGTAGGAGGGGCGGGGGTCGTGGGATAAAATTTCCAAAAGTCCCGCTTGTTTTTCCTTGGGGAGCTTGGAAAGGAGTTCTTCCGGGAAATCTACAGCCAAAAGGAAATCTCCGGCAGTATCCGTAAAGCCGCCGGTGGCGTCTTTGTGGCTGTCGCAATAGGGAATGTAGGGCTTAATGTCAAAAATGGGCGTGCCGTTCATTAAATCCGCGCCGGCGACCAACAAAACTGTACCCCTGTCCGTTTTTTCTGTGCCTAAAAGCCGCACGCTGGAAAGCCCCAGGGGATTGGGTCTGAAAGGGGAGCGGGTGGCAAACACGCCGAGGCGGGTATTTCCGCCCAGTCGGGGCGGACGAACAGTAGGCGACCAGTCCGCACGGATTGCCTGAGAAAATTGCCAAATCAGCCACAAATGAGAAAAGCCCTCAATGCCCCGCAGGGCATCGTCGCTGCGAAATTCCGGCTCAAAAACGATGCGGGAGACCATACTGTCGGAAAGGCCGCTTTGCCGGGGAATACCGAATTTTTCCGTGAAATCATTTTCGATTTTCGCAATCACTTTTACAGGGAATGCTTCCATATTCCGCCTCCTTTCCCGTTTCTTATCTATAATAGCACAGAAGCCCTTTCTGTCAAGGAAAAATGGGGGAATGTTATTAAGTTTGTCATCCTGAGCGACCGAAGGGAGTCGAAGGATCTTCGCACCACAAAAACTGCTTTGCAGGGTCGATAGTGCGTAGATTCTTCGACTTCGCTCCTTCGTCGCTTCGCTCAGAATGACAAGTTTTTCTTAACTTAATGATATCACCTAAACGGGGCGTCCGGGAGGTCGACCCCTACAATTTTTATTGTCATTGCGAGGACGCTTTGCGTCCGTGGCAATCTTCTGGTACAATTTATCCATTACACCGCAGGAACACCTGCCCCTTGGGTGTTCGTACAATTTTTTCAGTTGTACAGCATAAAAAAGAGACCGCAAAAGCGGTCTCGCTTGCTTAGTGATTTTCGATCCACTCGTTTACCTTCGTCTTTGCCAGACGGGTGATGTCCTCCTGAGGGTAGGGGGAGCTTTCACCGCCGCGGGCGTAAATAAAGTACAGTCCCTCAGGGGTCTGGAACAGGATTTCCTCGTAGCCTGCGGGGTCGCCGAAGCAGCCGTAAGTAACCTTCTTGTTAAGGGTTGCGGTCTCGGTATCGTATTGTTTCTTGCAGATAATCTTCTTCATTTTGTTCACCACCTTTTGTTTTTATAAAATAGCAGATTTTTGCTCCAAAATCAACATAGACGGAGATGGGAAATTGTGCTATTATAAGAATTGAGGTGATTATTTTGCGGGATATTCCGATGTTTACCACAGAAAATGGCATAGCAACGCTGATTTTGCGGGAAATTCCCACAAAACAGACAGCCTACATCCACCTGCAAAGCTCCCAAGAGCCGGAAAAACTCCTTTCCGAGTGCATGGATTTTTGCCGGGCGGCCGGCGCAGAAAAAATCTATGCCACAGGCCACGCCTGCTTAGAAAAATATTCCCTCTTTACCACCATTATTAGTATGCGGGGAAGCGGCGACAATGTGGGGGAGTCGGATTTCTGCCTTTTTCCTGTAACAGATAAGACTTGGGCAGAATTCTGCAAGGTTTATAATGAGAAAATGGCGTCTGTGCCTACTGCCAATACGCTCCGGCTTTTGGACCGAGAAAAGTACGAAAAAGGGGCGTATTTTGTCCACAAAGAGGGCATTTTGCAAGGAATCGGCATAGTAGAGGGTAACCGCATTTTGGCCATCGCCGCTTGCCAAAAGGGGGCAGGTCGTGAGATACTCGCAGCCTTGTGCAAAGTGTTACCCAATGACATTTTATTAGATGTGGCGGAAAATAACCTGCCGGCAGTGAAGCTATATACCCGCTGTGGCTTTCTGAAAACCGGGGAGCTTGCCCGGTGGTACAAAATTTTGTAGCTGACAATAAAAAATACTTGACATCTGGGGTGTCTTGGTGTATGATAGCCGAGGTGTAAAGGAAAACTGATTGACAGGGGGCGGCGTTATGGATGCGGTAGAAACCTTACTGCTTTTTGACCATTACGGCGACCTGCTGACAGATCGGCAGAAAATGTGTCTGGATCTTAAGTACAATCAGGATATGTCCCTTGCGGAGATTGCCGAGGAATTGGGGGTCAGCCGTCAGGGCGTTCACGAAAATATTATCCGCGCGGAAGCCCATCTGCAAAAGATGGAAGCGAAAATCGGCACTGTCCGTAGGTATCTGCAAAGCCGTGAGGCAAGGCAGAAAATCCTCTCCGCGGCGGAAACCCTTAAAAACCATCCCGACCCGGCAGTTTGCAAGGCTATGGATGAAATCCTGGCCGCTGCCTGTTCCATTGAGGAGTAAATTATGGCATTTGAAGGATTAACCGAAAAACTTTCTGCTGCCTTCAAAAAGCTCAGAGGCAAAGGCCGCCTGAAGGAAGCCGATGTAAAGGAAGCGATGCGGGAAATCCGTATGGCGCTTTTGGAGGCGGATGTTAGCTATAAGGTGGTTAAGGACTTTGTAAAGTCCGTTACCGAGCGCTGCGTGGGCGCAGATGTGCTGGAAGCCCTCAGCCCGGCGCAGATGATTGTGAAAATCGTTGACGAAGAGCTGACAGCCCTTATGGGCAGCGAAACCAAGCACATTAAGACAAATCCCGCCGGTCCTACCGTTGTGATGCTGGTAGGCTTGCAGGGCGCAGGTAAGACCACCAACGGCTCTAAGCTTGCCGGTCTTATGAAGCGCCAAGGCAAGAACCCGCTGTTGGTCGCCTGCGATATTTACCGTCCTGCGGCTATCACCCAGCTGCAGGCCTGCGGCGAAAAGTTAGGCATCCCGGTTTTTGAAAAAGGTCAGACCGACCCTGTGCAGATTGCAAAGGAAGCCATTTCCTACGCCCGCCAGCGGGGCCACGATATGGTGTTTTTGGACACCGCCGGTCGGCTTCACATTGACGAAGCGCTGATGACCGAGCTGCAAAATGTAAAAGCTGCGGTAAACCCTGATGAGATTCTTCTTGTGGTTGATGCGATGACCGGTCAGGATGCGGTCAACGCGGCGCAGAGCTTTAACGAGTGGTTGGAAATTGACTCTGTGATGCTTTCCAAGTTGGATGGCGACGCCCGTGGCGGCGCAGCGCTGTCTGTTCGCGCCATTACCGGCAAGCCCATTAAGTTTGTGGGTATGGGCGAAAAGTTAGAGGATATTGAGCCCTTCCATCCCGATCGGATGGCATCCCGGATTTTGGGAATGGGCGATATGCTTTCCCTCATTGAAAAGGCGGAAAAGGCCTACGATGCCCAAAAAGCCGCCGAGATGGAGGAAAAGCT
>JAZRKY010000107.1:0-2581 GCA_045646585.1 Faecousia sp.
AAGTCCAAGGAGCGCAGCCCCATCGGTGCTGACGGTAAGCCTGTTTCCAAGATGAAGCTGTATAACCTCCGTGATGCTCTTTCTGAGGTTATCTATGACCGTTTCTACGAAGATCCCACCCTGATCGCTTACGGCGAAGACTGCCGCGACTGGGGTGGCGCATTTGCGGTTTACCGTGGTATGATGGACGCTCTGCCTCACTGTCGTATCTTCAACTCCCCCTTGGCAGAAGCCGCTATTGTCGGTACTGCTGTTGGTTACGCTCTGTCCGGCGGCCGCGCACTGGTAGAGCTGATGTATGCTGACTTCATCGGCTGCGCCGGCGACGAAATCTTCAACCAGATGTCCAAGTGGCAGTCTATGTCCGCCGGTATTCTGAAGATGCCTTTGGTGCTCCGTGTTTCCGTTGGCTCTAAGTACGGCGCACAGCACTCTCAGGACTGGACAGCCCTTTGCGCACATATCCCCGGCTTGAAGGTTTGCTTCCCCGCAACGCCTTGGGAAGCTAAGGGTCTGATGGAGACCGCCCTGAAGGGTACTGACCCTGTTGTCTTCTTCGAGAGCCAGAGAATTTACGACGTGGGCGAGCAGTTCCACGAAGGCGGCGTTCCTGCTGAGCGTTACGAGATTCCCTTTGGCGATGTAAACAAGGTTCGCGACGGTAAGGATGTTACCATTTTGACCATCGGCGCAGTTTTGTACCGGGCTATGGACGCAGCCAAGGAGCTGAGCGAAAAGTACGGTATGGAAGCCGATGTGATTAACCTGCATTCTCTCGTACCTTTGGATTACACCAAAATTATCGAGTCCGTCAAGAAGACCGGCAAGGTAGTTCTGGTATCCGATGCCTGCGCAAGAGGCTGCTTTATGAACGATGTAGCCAAGAATATTATGGAGCTGTGCTTCGACGATCTGGATGCGCCTCCTGTTGTTATCGGCGCAAAGAACTGGATTACACCTCCCTTCGAGTTTGACGAGTTCTTCTTCCCCCAGGCAAGCTGGATTATCGACGCCATCAACGACAAGCTGGTGCCCTTGGAGGGTCATGTTTCCGCCACCGGCTGCACTGAAGCTGAGGCTCTGCGCCGGGCTAAGGAAGGCGTGTAATTCCTTATGGAGATACAGCGCACAGCCAATGCCGGGGTGCTGCTAAGGCTCGACGGCGTATCCATTTTGCTGGACGGACTTTGCGACCGGGTGGAGGGGTATCTGCCTACCCCGGCGCATATGGTGCAGCAGCTGCTGACTTCGCCGCCGGATTTACTGGCATTTACCCATAATCATCCCGATCATTGCAGCGCGGCGCTTCTTCTCCCTTATACACAAGACAAACGCCGACCCATTTTTGGGTCGGCGTCCCTGCCTGTGGAGCAAATGCGGGTAGGGGAGGTAACGGTTACGGCGGTAGAGACCCGGCATTTGGGCAAAACCGAGCCGGGACTGGGGCACCAAAGCTTTGTGATAGAGGGAAGCAAGCGGGTGTGGTTTATGGGGGACGCGTCGCCCAGCAGCCTAAAGAAATTGGAGGGTTTTCCAAAACCCGATGTGCTGATTGCCCCTTATGCTTATGCAAATACCCCCTCTGCTTGGGCGCAGACGATGGCGGTAAAGCCGGAAATAGTGGTAATTGTCCATTTGCCGGAACGGCAAATGGATGTGTATTGTCTACGGCAGCAGGTGGAAGAAACTGCGGGGACTTTTCCTGGTTTGTGGCTGCCGGAAATTGGGGAGATTCTGACTGTAAAAAATTCTTGACATCTGTTTTTAATGGTTGTAAAATCTAAGCGTAAATTTTATTTAGGAGGTATCCTACAATGATCCATCCCAGAGTTATTGTTGTTAAAAATCCCGAGGAAATGGGTGTAATCGCTGCTGACCAGTTTGAGGCTATGATTCAGACAAAGCCTGCCTGTGTCATCGGTCTTGCTACCGGCTCTACACCCCTGCCTCTGTATCGGGAGCTGATTCGCCGTGAGAAGGCAGGCAAGATTGACTTCTCACGTGTCCGTTCCGCTAACCTGGACGAATATAAGGGTCTTGCCCCCGACCACGAGCAGAGCTACCGCAAGTTTATGCAGGACAATCTGTTCGATCATATTTCCATTAAACCCGAAAACACCATCGTGCCTGACGGCTTGGCAGAAGATGTGGACGCTATGTGCGCCGCATATGAAGCCAAGATTGAGGAGTGGGGCGGGGTAGACCTGCAGCTTTTGGGTATTGGCCACGACGGTCATATCGGCTTTAATGAGCCTTGCGACCATTTCCCCACTATGACCCACGAGGTCGAGCTGACGGAAATGACCATTGATGCCAACAAGCGGTTCTTCGACTCTATTGACGATGTACCTAAGGCGGCCTTTACTATGGGCATTGGCACCATTATGGCGGCGAAAAACATTGTAATGGTAGTTACCGGCGCAGACAAGAAGGAAATTCTGCGCAAGACCTTCTGGGGTCCTGTAGATCCCCAGGTGCCGGCGTCTGTTTTGCAGTTCCACCCCAATGTGGTGCTGGTCTGCGACGAGGCGGCATATCCGTTCTAATGAAAAGTCCGACAGGAAACCCTGTCGGACTTTTT
>JAZRKY010000108.1:0-4338 GCA_045646585.1 Faecousia sp.
AATTTAGGCTCGCCTGCGGCTCGCAATTTCCCCTTCAACTTCCGATTTATCGCGCAGCGCAAATAGCTGCATCAAGCAAAAACCGTAACCGAGCCTTTTCTCTTTACGCGATGGCTTGCAGGAAGGCGTTGAGCTCATTGAGCGCGCGCTGCTGGGCTGGGCAGGCGCGGCGGCGGTCACCCAGTGCGAGGCTGCACGCCTTCTTGCCGCTGAAGTGGTAGGTGTTCAGCCCCACACTGCGCAGGGTATCCATGCGGCGGCGCAGCTCCGTGTAGAAGAAAAGCGGCAGCGGGGCTTCACCCGCCAGCGTGTCCAGCTCAATATCCACCGGGGGTGTTTGCTTGCGCAGGTTCGCGGCTATCAGCGGCAGCCCTATCTGCTCCAGCAGGCGGCGCATCCGCTCAAACAGGAAATCCAGCGGCACGGAATGCAGCGGGCAGTGCGTCTCCAGGTACAGGAGGATGCCGTTGGCTATCTCATCCTTCATGGGCAGGGTGGTGCCGGCAGCTTCTGCCGCCTCTTGCAGCACGCCTGCCAGCCACTCGCGGTCATAGTCGGAAATGACGCAATGCCCGGTTTGCAGCACGGGCCTGTTGTTCTTGTAAGCGATCATCCCAGTGAAAGTTTGCCCTGTAAGGGGTCGTTAATGCTCTTGCGCTCCATCTTGCGGACCAGGTCAATGAACTCATCCACGTTGGAGAATTGGCGGTATACGGATACGTAGCGGATGTATGCCACGGGGTCAATGGCCTGCAGCTTCTCAATCACCTTCATGCCGATGATGGAGGAGGGCACCTCTCGCTGGTGGTCGCGGTGCAGCTCTGCCACTATCTCATCCGCGGCAATGTCCAGCTGGTCCATGCTCACCGGGCGCTTCTCGCACGCCTTAATCATACCGCGCAATATCTTTTCGCGGTTCAGTGATTCATGCACGTTGTCGCGCTTCACCACGCGCAGCTCCATGCGCTCCACCTGCTCGTACGTGGTATAGCGGTAATTGCAACGCAGGCACTCGCGGCGCCGGCGTATGCACGTGCCGTCCCGCGACATGCGCGAGTCGATTACCTTGTCTTCCATGTATCCGCATTGAACGCATCTCATGCCTGCATCTTATCACAATTTGTTGTACCGTCAAGAGCAAAACTATGCCATATATTCTACCTCTGTGCCTTACGCACTCGCTCACTTCCTAAGTTTTCTTAATTATTGAAAACACCCCCTTTGCCCTATCTCATCCCGCCCCATCCGCAATATTTGTGTCCCTTAGTGTTATGTGCGATTTTGACCCTGCCATTTCTGAGAACTCCCGCTTCCCATTATCGGTTTACAGATGGAAAATCCTTTTTTTTAACATCAGAAAGGAAATAAGACCCCCTATTTCCTTTCTGATTTTTTCATACAACGGGAACAGCTCATTATGACAAGAATCAAGCTTGATAAAAGACAATAAATCATGCTAATCGTAAGAAATGAGATTGCGCACTTTGTTTAATTTTTTTTTGATTTGTATATGTATTATTGATATAGCAAATACAGCGTTAAGAGCTTCTGAAGAAGTGGATTTATCATGGGTTGAGATACCCGAATCTAATGAAAAAGTCTCATTAGACTTTGGCAATAAATATCATAATTCTAATGAATTTAATATACAGTCCGCATACGTTTTCCCGGCTGACTCCCAACGTACACATAAGATTCTTATTGATGTTATAGCGCGAACTAGAAGACTTGAAATAAGAAGCATAATGAATAACAATTATACACACCATGTTTCGGCTCGCGATGCCCAACAACTTCTTGCCTTTCTCAGCAAAGCCACCCCTCGCCGCACAAGGAGCGATTGGCCGCTTGGCATCGATGATGATATATATATTGTTCTCATAGATAGTGAAGAAAAAGAATACATTATGAGCTGGGATACTCCTCTTCTCTTATGGTATTTTGAAGATGCTAGTGAATATAAAAACATCGTTATAAAATACTGGCACTCAAAAGAATCATCGGAGACGAATTAAAAGGCTTCACACTGACATTACGCAATAAGTTATACAAATCGCCAAAACAAAAGATAAATTTTGTCTTTCGTTTGTAACTTTATTTTTATAATCCGCACCAAAGCTCCGAAGGAGCGACGGCTGGCGCAGCCGCCAACGCCCACAGCTTCACCTACAATCACCTCGGCAGTTGACTCAGCTGACGGATGAGAGCGGAGTGCGCACTTTCGCCTACAACACCTACGGTGAGCTGGAATGCGATTCCCTTGCAGTGGATGGTGATACTCACCTCATCGCCGAGCTACGCGACAGTTTTGGACGCTCTGTGGGCTACACCTACACCAAAAATGGCGACGTATTGCAAACCGTCAGCACCGGTTACGGCAGCGAAGGGCGTATCTGCTCCGCAGGCTTCCTGCATGGTGACACGACCAAGATAGAGCTTTCTTAAAGGTATAGGGTAAGGGTTGCTATGAAATGGCGACTTTATGTAACTCGTGGATAATGAATGTGCTATTATATTCTTCAGAACAGTCCTCTAAAACGCTATATTAGAGCGTTTATAAATTTGCATAAATGCAATTTTTGTGACAATGAGTATTACTAAGCCGATATTCAATGTCTTAAATCCCATAAAACGGTTTACTCTAGATAAAAACACCAGCAAATCTGGAACAGCCCCCGATTCCTCAGCAGAAAAGGGCTTGACATCAATACATGAGGCATATATACTTCGCATTATGAGAGCACTTCCTGTAAGAAACATAATTACCTTTTTGGTATGCACTTTTATAATTCCGTTGAACCTTACCTTGACGGTAGAAGCAAAACAACTTACCTTGACGGTAGAAGCAAAACAAGAAAGTTCAACAAAAAAGCCCTGTATTGTCACTTGGATTGAATTGACAGACTCTATAGCTCCCATTAGCATAAGCGGAGAATACGTTACTGACACATTTCAGGAAGGACTAAAACTTATAAAAAAACGTCAATATAACGAAGCATTCGCTTTTTTATCCCCCCTTGTTCAACAGAATGATGGAGGGGCAATGGTGTTATTGGCAAGCATGCACCTCAGAGGCTGTGGCTGTAACGAAGATTTTGAGAGGGGCATCTCGTTACTTCAACGTGCCGCAGATTCGGGATTTTTACCTGCCTACTACTACTTGACGCTCTTGTACATCTGGCATCCCCAATATAAAGACTTCATTAAAGCAGAAGAAATAGCGAAAAATGCAACGATAAAAGACAATGGATATTGCTGTTCAAGACTATTTGAACGCTGGATTCGAGAAGGAGCGAGGGAGGAAGAAATACTTGTAATTCTAAAATGTATGCTTAATTTGATGCGAGATGACACAATGCGAAGCAGCTCGGAAATTAAAGAAAATCTTCGACTTTTGACAGGTGAGGGGGCACAACATCACTTATTAAGGCAAAAAATAATGGGAATTATCAGTGGTTATATTAACTCAGAAATATGGGCGCAAGAAACTAACCTGGATATCCTGTTTTTTGATAAAAAATATCATGAATGCGAAGAAGCAGCATTACTTCTTATCCAAAAAGAAACGACCACATATCCGTATTTTGTTCTAGCTCATTTGTATTCAGAGTCCATACCAAACAAGCAGCAAGAAGCTTATGATTACGCAACTACCGGAGCTAACAAAGGATGTGTCCGCTGCTTATGGCTATTGATAGATATGTTTTCCAATCCTAGTAAATACGCGCAACTGACAAAAAAAACACCGAACTACGAAGAAGCATATAAATGGCTACAAGTTGCCGCCGATGCAGATTCAACCTATCATGCACATATACTCCTTAGCAAATTTCATATTGACGGCTTAGGTTGTGAAGAGAATCTTGATGTTGCAGCATATTGGCTGGAAATGGCAATCAACGGAAAATCTCCATATGCTTCCGAATTTATAGAAGAACTTGAGAATAGAGGCAGAAAAGAGCCAAAAGTGCGAGAGTTTCTTCGCATATACGAATTGCGCTCAAAAGGCAAGAAGAATTAACTATAAATTACAGAAACATTTATGATAAGTAATATACATCCAAATTTGTCTTTCGTTTGCAACTTTGTTTTTATAATAGCTAATTCATAAGTGTTTTACAACGCAAGAAGGCTTTCGACTTCCATCGCCCACCCTTAAAGCATAAGCCCCGTGCCTGTCAAGGTACGGGGCTTATGCTTTACCAGAGTGGCAGGATTCGAACGCTCGGCAACCGAAGGGTGGAGAGGGCAAGCCTCGAAAACATACGATGCCTACAACCGCCTCGCAACGGAAACGGATGCACGAGGTAACGTCAAGACGCATTCCTACGAGCACGC
>JAZRKY010000109.1:0-13718 GCA_045646585.1 Faecousia sp.
TATCACCGACTTCGATGCCCAATTTCCGGGTATCGGCAGCACTGGAAACGTCCTCGTCCAGAACTACTTCTGTGGTGTTCCAGTTCCGCTTTGCCTCGCTGTAGTCTCCGTTGACATGGACGGAAGCGTTGCAAAGCTGCAGGGTTCCTTCGAAAATCTTGCCCTCGCGGGTATAAATCCGGACGTTTTCTGCTTCGCCATTATCAGCCTTCATGCCGCCCAGAGCGGTCAGCCGCAAACGGCCACTGCCTTTGATTTCAGCAACCATGCCGCCCAATGTGTCGACATGGGCAGCCAGCATCAGTCCGTTTTCACCCTCACCGCCCAGGCTTACCAGCACACCGCCTTTTTCCGTCAGATGAGCAGAATAACCAAGGGCTGCAAATTGCTGCAAGACCCAAGCGGCGGCCTTGTCAGTAAAGCCGGTAGGGGAATCAATTGCGAGAAGCTCTGCAGTTTTCTCCCAGGCAAAATTTGCATATTTCATAGTGATCATAGTTAGCTTGCCTCCAAATGTACAATTTTAGTTATTATACCACTGAAAATATGTAAATTCAAGCATAGCTTCCAATGAGAAATCAAATTGAAAATATTGAAAATTCCTCTTGCTATTTTGGAAAAGATGTTGTATACTACTGTGGTACTTGCCGGTGTGTTGGAATTGGTAGACGAACTGGACTCAAAATCCACCGGTGGCAACACCGTGCCGGTTCGAGCCCGGCCACCGGCACCAAAATATAGGATACCCTACCGGGGTATCCTATATTTTTTGTCATCGGCCTGGAACCGAAATTGAGAGCTTTATGGGCGATCCTGCTGCTGCCCGTGGCACGGATATGAGAGGAGAGTCTTAAAAATCATAACCACCGGCACAGACCGGTGGTTATGATTTTTACATTTTGGCAAGCTCTTTGTTTCGGTTGTATGCCGCTATCACGCAATCCTCGATAGCTTTTGCAAAGCCGGCGTCGTTTAATGCTTTGAGACCTGCTAAGGTGCTTCCGCCGGGAGAGCAAACGGCAATACGCAGCTGCTCTGGGGTAGAATTGCTTTTTTTCATCATTTCCGCTGCGCCTTCTAATGTTGCAATCGCATATCGCAAAGCTTGCGCACTATCCATTCCGCAGCTTTCCGCGCCCCTGCAGAGGGCTTCGGTGAAATAGTAGGCATAGGCAGGACCGCTGCCGGAGAGAGCGGCCACAGTGTCCATCAGTTCCTCACGTACCTCATCCCAAACGCCGGCCTGAGCCATATCTTCAAGAAAATCCGCAACGGTTTGCGTATCCGCTTGATTGTTGGGTGTGTAGCCAATCATACCCTTACCTACGGAAACAGGGGTATTCGGCATTATGCGAATAACGGGCAGGGAAGTACCTGCGTACTTTTCAATTGTTTCAATGGTAAGACCTGCCGCCATAGAAATGAGCAGGGGCTTTTTATCGTCTAAAATGGACCGAATAGGCAAAAGCGCCTCCTTTACCATATTGGGCTTAACAGCAATAAAGATGCGCTGACAAGTATTTGCAATCTCCTGAACGGTTCCTGTATTACAGCCCAGCGTGTTTGCTCTGTCTGCACCACAAACAGGGTCGCAGATTAGAATATCCTTGGTTTTGCGGCTCAGCGCTTTCGCCAGCGCAAAGCCCATATTGCCGCAGCCGATAAATCCGTATTTCATATGTCCTCCTCAGCGGATGTGTCCGTTTCCGTGAATGATATATTTATAGGTTGTCAGCTCCCGCAGTCCCATAGGGCCGCGTGCGTGAAGCTTTTGGGTGGAAATGCCCATCTCACAGCCAAGACCGAATTCACCGCCGTCAGTGAAGCGGGTAGATGCGTTTACATACACGGCGGCGCTGTCTACCCGAAGGGTAAAGGCGCCTATTGCTTCCTGATTTTGGGACAGAATTGCCTCACTATGGCCGGTGGAGTGGAGGGCGATGTGAGAAATAGCATCGTCGGCATTTTCCACGCATTTTACAGCTAAAATATAGTCTAAAAACTCCGTGTCAAAATCATTTTCTCCCGCAGGTGTGCCGCTGATTATTGTTTGGGCAAAATCATCCAAGCGCAGATCCACATTTTTAGGGGCAAGACGTTCTTTCAGCTTGGGCAGAAATTCGGGGGCGATGGCTTTGTCGATGAGCAGCACCTCCATAGCGTTGCAAACGCTGGGACGGCTGGTTTTGGCGTTTTCAATCACATTCAGCGCCATTTCCAAATCGGCGGACTTTTCTACATAAATGTGGCAGATACCTGTTCCGGTGGCAATACAGGGAACAGTTGCCTCTTGCACGCAGGCGTTAATGAGCCCTGCACCGCCACGGGGAATGAGAATATCCACAAGACCGTTTGCGGTCATAAGTATCCTTGCGCCTTCCCGGGAGGTGTCTTGCACTAAATTTACAGCGTTTTCTGTAATGCCGGCTGCTTGCAGACCTGCACGCATAGCTTTCACAATGGCATTTGCACTGCGGAATGCTTCCTTGCCACTGCGAAGAACGCAGGCGTTACCACTCATAACCGCAAGCGCGGCGGCATCGCTCGTTACATTGGGGCGGCTCTCATAAATAATGGCAACAACGCCAATGGGAACAGATACTTTTTTAATGTCCAACCCGTCTGCGCGGGTAAAGCGCTCCAGCTCCAAGCCTACAGGGTCTGGAAGCTGGGAAACAGATAATATTCCCTGTGCCATAGCATCAATCCGGGCAGAGGTAAGGGCGAGTCTGTCCAACATAACAGGGGAAATGCTTGCTTTGGCTGACGCCATATCCTCTGCGTTGGCAGACAAAATTTCATCCTTGTAAGTAATGAGAGCATCTGCCATCTTTTGCAGAGCCTCCCGCCGCTTTTCACCGGTGAGGCAGGCAATTTCGGCTGCAGATTGCTTTGCGCACTTTAACATCTCATACATAGGCTTTCTCCGTAAAGGTGGTTCCTACCGATTCACCACTTAGAATTTGGTAGAGAACCTCAGGGTTATTTCCGTTTGTGATAATCATATCGCAGCCCACCGCCATACAAATTTGGGCTGCCCGCAGCTTTGTAACCATACCGCCTGTGCCTTGGGTGCCTGCGCTGCCGCCGGCAAGGGCGAAAATGGCATCGTCAATTTTGTTTACCACAGGCAAAAGCCGTGCCTGCGGGTCGGTGTGGGGGTCTGCGGTGTACAATCCGTCAATGTCGGAAAGGAGTACCAGCTTGTCTGCTCTAATGCTCTCAGCCACCATCGCCGCCAAAGTGTCGTTATCGCCGATGCCAAGCTCTTCGGTTGCAACGGTGTCGTGTTCGTTAATAATGGGCAGGGCGCCAAGCTCCAATAGCCGGGAGATAGTATTGGAGAAGTTTTGGTGGCGCTGTGCGTCCTGTACATCGTCAGCAGTGATAAGAAGCTGGGCAACGGTCTGGTGATATTCGGAAAATAGCTTATCGTATGTATACATCAGCTCGCATTGACCTACCGCAGCTGCCGCCTGCTTGGTAGGAATGTCAGTGGGTCGGGCAGGCAGGCGAAGCTTGCCTACACCCATACCGATTGCGCCGGAGGACACCAAGATTACCTGATGGCCCGCGCCGGCAATATCGCAAATTACCTTAGTAAGGCATTCTACCCTGCGGATATTCAAATGTCCAGTTGGGTGGGCGAGAGTACTTGTTCCTACTTTAATTACAATTCGCATATTTTACCTCCCAGTATCCCTTTTATGGACATTATAACCCCTACCGCAACAGAAATATAGTGGGAAAATTGCTATATTTTTTATAGAATTTGGAAGGAAATTGTGTGGTTTGGAGAAATCCCACAAGAATAGAAAATAATACAAAAAAACTATTGACTTTATCGGAGTAAAGTGATAAAGTTATGAAATATTGAAACGGAGGAAATATTATGAAATCAACTCCTGAAATGAATAATCTGTTCCGGGCAATTTTGACCCTTGAATCTGAGGAAGAATGCTATAAAATGTTTACCGATATCTGCACTGTTAAGGAGCTGCAGGCGATGGCACAGCGGTTAGAGGTTGCCACCCAGCTTTCTGCCGGACGGAACTATATTGCCGTTTCCGAAAGCACAGGCGCAAGCTCCACTACCATTTCACGGGTAAATCGGTGCTTGCTTTACGGTGAAGGCGGTTACCGAATGGTTCTTGATCGAATGGAGGAGGCAAAATGATGAAAAATAAAGCCCAGCAAGCGGTATTTGCCCTGCAAGAGCTGTATGCCTCTCGCGGTTACCGCCCTTATAGAATGAGCCGTTTTGAGGAGTATGAGCTTTATGTGCGGAATAAGGAATTTCTCCCTTCCAACCAAATCATCACTTTCCCCGCCAGAGATGGTCGCCTTTTGGCTCTGAAACCCGATGTTACCTTATCTATCGTCAAAAATGCCCCAGAAAAGCCCGGTGTAGTGGAAAAGCTTTATTATAACGAAAGTGTTTACCGGGCGGAGCTTGGCGGAGAAATTCGCGAGCTGACCCAAGCGGGTTTGGAGTGTGTAGGCGACCTGCAGCCCTACGACATTTGCGAGGTCGTTCAATTAGCTGTTCGCAGCCTTTCTCTGCTGGGCGAAAGATACATACTGGATATATCTCATATGGGCCTTTTGGAGGCAGTTTTGTCCGCACTTCCGGCAGAGCTTCGGGAAGCCGCTGCTCAATGTCTTGCCCAAAAGAATATCCACGAGCTAAAAGCCATCTGTAATGGACAGGAAGAAAAAACAGTTACAAAGCTCATCGCCTTGATTGAAAATGCAGGCAAGGCAGAGGATGTATTTCCTGCTCTCCGGGCAGTGATGGACGAAGAACGGGAATGGGATGCCCTCAACGACCTTTCTCAGATTATTGCTATTTTAGATTCTCAAGGTCTTGGACAGTTTGTTCGGGTGGATTTCTCTCTTTGGAGCAAAATGACCTATTATAACGGCGTGGTATTCCGTGGTTATCTCGCAAACATCCCCGATGCTGTACTCTCCGGCGGTGAATATGACCGCTTGGCTGTCCGTATGGGCAAGCGCAGCCGCGCCGTTGGCTTTGCCGTGTATATGGACCTTTTGGAGCAGCTGCAAGGTACGGATGCCTTTGATGTGGATGCGGTGCTTTTGTGTAAAATGGGCGAGGACCCTATCGCGGTAAACAGCGCCGCTGTCGCTCTTTCCCAAAAGGGTAGTGTCTTGGTTTGCACCCAAATTCCCGATGGCTGCCGCGCCCGGGAAATCATCGAATTTCGTAAGGGAGATGCAAAATAATATGGAAATGATAAATATTGCGCTCCCCAAGGGGCGTCTTGGTGAAAAGGCGTACAATATGATGAAGCAGGCAGGCTATGGCTGTCCTGCCTTGGAAGAGCCGGGAAGAAAGCTGATTTTTGAAAACCCGGAAGTTGGCGTGCGTTATTTTTGGGCAAAGCCCTCAGATGTTGCCATCTATGTAGCCCGCGGCGCAGCGGATATCGGCGTGGTTGGTAAGGATATTCTTTTGGAGTATAAACCCCAGGTTTATGAACTGGCTGACCTGCAAATCGGCAAGTGCCGAATGGCGGTTGCCGCCCCGGAAAATTTCCGGGATGTGCCGGGCAGAACCTTGCGGGTAGCCACCAAATTCCCATCTATTGCCGGGAAGTATTACTCAGAAAAAAACAGGCAGATTGATATTATTGAGCTTCACGGCTCTATCGAGCTTGCGCCTATTTTGGGACTATCCGATGTGATTGTGGACATTGTGGAAACAGGCACAACCCTTCGGGAAAACGGTCTTGTGCCTATGGAGGACATTGTCCCCATCAGCGCCCGGTTAGTTAGTAATATTACCGCCTGGAAATTTAAGCCCGGCATCGGTGATATTCAAAAGGCAATATTAGATGTTGTTGGAGGTCTGAAATGATTAAGATTTATAAATACGGTCAGATCTCTGATGAAGAAATTTTCGCCCGCGTTGTGCCGGGTGCTACCGTTGCTCCTGCGGTTGAGGAAATTTTATCTTCTGTCCGGGAGAATGGTGATAAGGCGGTCTTGGAATATACAGCCCGATTTGACGGCGCTGTGTTGCAAAGTCTTGAGGTAACGCCCGAGGAAATCCAGGAAGCCTTTGATTCGGTTGAGCCAAGGTTCTTGGAGGTTTTGCAGCGGGCGGCAGAAAACATCCGCAAATTCCATTCTATGCAGTCCCGCAGCGGTTTTTCCTATTCTGAGGATAACGGTGTTATTAAGGGACAGAAGATTACCCCCATTGAAAATGTGGGTATCTATGTTCCCGGCGGTACTGCGGCCTATCCTTCAACAGTACTGATGGATAGTATTCCCGCCAAAATTGCGGGCTGCAAGCAAATTGTAATGGTATCGCCTCCC
The DNA here is from genome assembly GCA_045646585.1 of Faecousia sp. Taxonomy (GTDB): domain Bacteria; phylum Bacillota; class Clostridia; order Oscillospirales; family Oscillospiraceae; genus Faecousia. The sequence goes on from JAZRKY010000109.1 coordinate 6,346, forward strand.
AGTAGAAACGGTAAAATTGCCCCCGCCGTACTGGCTGCAGCGAAAATTGCCGGTGTGGATCGAATTTTCAAGATTGGCGGCGCACAGGCCATTGGCGCATTGGCTTACGGAACAGAGTCCGTTCCCAAGGTTGATAAAATCGTAGGTCCCGGCAACGCCTATGTGGCAGAAGCAAAACGGCAGGTCTTTGGTCTTGTATCTATTGATATGATTGCAGGTCCCAGCGAGATTTTGGTAATTGCCGACGGAAAAAGCAATCCCAAATATGTGGCAGCGGACCTTCTTTCTCAAGCGGAGCACGATAGAAATGCCGCAGCGGTGCTGGTAACCGATAGCAATGCCTTGGCAATCGCCGTTCAAGGGGAAATTGAAAAGCAGCTAATGCAGCTGCCCCGGCAGGAAATCGCCCGGGTATCTATCGAAAATAACGGCAAGATTATTGTTGCAGATAGCATCGAAAATGTTATCAAGGTTGCCAATATCATCGCTCCTGAGCATCTGGAGCTGATGGTGGAAGAGCCTTTTGCCTATCTTAAAGACATTGAAAACGCAGGCTCCGTATTTATGGGTCGTTATTGCCCGGAAGCCTTGGGCGACTACTTGGCAGGACCTAATCACACCCTGCCTACCAGCGGTACTGCCCGGTTTTCAAGCCCACTTTCGGTGGATGACTTTGTGAAGAAGAGCCAGTTTATTTACTACACCGAGGAAGCCCTGGCAGATTGCTGGGAAGATGTTGCTTATTTTGCCCGGATGGAGGGCTTGGAAGCCCACGCCCGGAGCGCAGAAATCAGAAATGAGGAGAACCAATGAGCCGGTTTTTGAATAAGGACTATGAGACGATGCAAGCCTACATACCCGGTGAACAGCCCCGGGATATGGCATACATCAAGCTCAACACCAACGAAAATCCCTATCCGCCGGCGACCTCGGTTTTGAAGGCGATAGGGGAGGCGGAAATCGAGAATTTACGGCTCTATTCCGACCCTACCTGCTTTGGACTTAAAGAGAAGTTAGCTTCCCTTTACGGCGTGAAAAGCGAGAATGTTTTTGTGGGTAACGGCTCTGATGATATACTCAATTTCCTCTTTATGGCATACAGCCGGGAAAAGGGCGTGGCTTTTGCAGATATTACTTATGGCTTCTACTCAGTATATGCCACCCTCTACGGCGCAGAGACCGAGGTGATTCCCCTTGAAGCGGATTTTTCCATCGACCCTGCCAAATATTGCGGGATAGATAAGATGGTAGTTATCGCAAACCCCAACGCCCCAACAGGGCTTTCATTACCTGTTGCCCAAATCGAAAAGATTGTAGCAACCAACCCAGACAGTATCGTTGTCATTGATGAGGCGTATGTGGATTTCGGTGGTGAAAGCGCCCTTCCTTTAATTGCCAAATACGATAATTTGGTGGTTGTCCGTACCTTCTCTAAGTCCCGTAGTATGGCTGGCGCAAGATTGGGCTATGCCTTTACCTGCCCGGCACTTATTGGCGATTTGGAAAAACTGCGCTATTCCACAAACCCCTATAACATTAACCGCCTGACCTTGCTATTGGGTGAAAAGACGGTAGAAGCCAACGATTACACGGTTGAAGCTTGTAGAAAAATCGTTTCTACCCGTGAACAGACCGCTAAGCGTCTGCAGGATATGGGCTTTACCGTCATTCCCAGTAAGACCAATTTCCTTTTTGCTAAATACCCCGGTATTCCCGGGCGAAAGCTTTATGAGGAACTAAAGGCAAAGGGTATTTTGGTGCGTTACTTTGCCGGCGCAAGAACGGCAAATTATATCCGCATCACGGTCGGCACCGATGAGCAAATGGATAGATTTATAGAGGTAATTTATCAGATTACCAATGGAGGCTCCTATGCGTAAAGCAGAAATTAAGCGAACAACCAAAGAAACGGACATTTACCTTACCCTGACATTAGAGGGTACTGGCAAGGCTGATATTGCTACAGGGTGCGGCTTTTTGGACCATATGCTCACTCTTTTTGCTTCTCACGGTCGGTTTGACCTAACCGTTAAATGCGCAGGCGATACCTGGGTAGACGACCATCACACCGTAGAGGATGTGGGCATTTGTTTAGGCTCTGCTTTCTCTAACGCTTTGGGCGACAAGCGGGGTATTACCCGCTACGGCAATTTCTACCTTCCTATGGACGAGGCGTTGATTCTCTCCGCGGTGGATATTTCCGGCAGAGCAGCTCTTAACTACAAGCTGGACCTACCCACAGAGAAAATCGGTACATTTGATACAGAGCTTGTAGAAGAATTTTTCCTCGCTTTTGTCCGTCAGTGTCCTATGAGTCTGCATATTTTCAAAATGGCAGGCAAAAATTCCCACCATATTGCTGAGGGCGCATTTAAGTCTGTGGCTCGCTCCTTAAAGGCGGCGGTTGCCATCGACCCGGCTCTTTGCGGGGAAATTCCGTCAACAAAGGGTGTTCTGTAATGGTTGGTATTATTGATTACGGCGTGGGAAATTTGTTTTCCCTGCAGTGCGCATTCCGTCGAATTGGAGAAGAAGTTGTTATGTCTGATGACATAAAAGTTCTCTCCCAAGCCGACCGATTGGTATTGCCCGGCGTAGGCGCATTTGCTGATGCCGCCGAAAAGTTGCAAAACAGCGGACTGGGTGCGTTTTTGAAAGCGGAGGCTGCTGCCGGCAAGCCGGTTCTTGGCATTTGCTTGGGTATGCAGCTCCTCTTTGAGAGAAGCTTTGAGTACGGAGAACACGCTGGACTTGGACTGCTCAAGGGCAGCGTTGTGCCTATGAGTGGCGTGATACCGGCGGAGCTTAAAATCCCTCATATGGGCTGGAATAAGCTGGAATTTACTAAGGATTCCCGTCTGTTTGCCCACATCAAAGAGGGCGATTATGTCTATTTCGTTCACTCCTATTTTGCGACCGATTGCACAGATTCCGTAGCCTCTGTTGCGGAATACGGAGAAAAGCTCACCGCATCCGTAGAACAGGGGAATATCTACGGCTGTCAGTTCCACCCGGAGAAAAGCGGTCAGGTGGGGCTTAATATATTAAAGGCATTTTGCGAGGTGTAAATAATGTATATTTTTCCTGCCATTGACCTGTACGGCGGTAAGGCGGTACGGCTTTATAAGGGCGATTACGCGCAAATGACCGTTTATAACGATGATCCTACCGCTGTGGCAGAGGATTTCTGCCGCGCCGGTGCGAAATACCTTCACTTGGTAGACCTGGAGGGCGCAAAAACCGGTCTGTCCCCTAATTTAGAGATAATTCGCGACATCATTGGAAAAACCGATATGTTTGTGGAACTTGGCGGTGGCATCCGCAATATGCAGACGGTGGAAACCTATCTCAGCGCCGGTGTAAATCGGGTGATTTTAGGTACTGCGGCGGTACAGGATCCGGCATTTCTTTGTGAGGCTGTGGCAAAATACGGTGATAGGATTGCGGTCGGCGTGGATATAAAAGATGGCCTTGTTGCCATCAAGGGCTGGACAGAAAGCTCTTCATACACCGCTGACGCCTTTTTTGAACATTTGCAGGATATAGGTGTGTCTACGGTCATTTGCACCGACATCTCCAAAGACGGCGCGATGCAAGGAACCAATCGGGGACTCTATCGTAAGCTTTCTAATGCCTATTCGGTGCAGATCATCGCCTCCGGCGGTGTTACGGATATTTCTGATATCCGCGCCCTGCGGGAAATGAATTTATATGGCGCAATTATCGGCAAAGCCTACTACACCGGCGCTATCGACTTAACGGAAGCCATTGAGGTAGCCAAATGATAACAAAACGGATTATTCCCTGCCTTGATGTAAAAAACGGACGGGTGGTTAAGGGAACAAACTTTGAAGGTCTTGCAGATGTAGCCTCTCCTGTGGAGCTGGCAAGGCTGTATAGCGATTGCGGCGCTGATGAGCTGGTATTTTACGATATTACCGCGTCCTTTGAGGGACGCAAACTATTTACCGACATATTGACACAGGTAGCGTCTGAAATTTTCATCCCCCTGACCGTAGGCGGTGGCATTAACACCCTGGATGACTTTGACCGGGTGCTGAAGGCCGGCGCTGACAAGGTCAGTGTCAATTCCGGTGCTATCCGCAATCCTGAATTGGTGCGGCAAGCCGCCCAGCGGTACGGCGACCAGTGTGTTGTTCTTTCTGTGGATGTGAAGCGGGTAGAGGGGCAGTACCGTGTCTTTGCCAAGGGTGGCAGAGAAAATACAGGTATGGAGGCCATCGAATGGATTTGCCGGTGCGTGGATATGGGTGCCGGCGAGGTAGTCGTCAATTCTATTGACACAGACGGTGTAAAAAACGGCTTTGACCTGCCACTCCTGGAAGCAGTAAGTCGGAAGGTAGATGTGCCTGTGATTGCCTCCGGCGGCGCCGGAAGCATAGAGGATTTCATTAAATTGTTTAGAACCCTTCCCAAGGTGGATGCAGGCTTAGCTGCCTCTATTTTCCATTTTGGAACGGTGAAGATCCCGGAACTGAAAGCGGTTTTGCGGGAAAACGATATTTTTGTGAGGTTATAACGATGATTGAGAAACTGAAATTTGACGAAAAAGGGCTGATTCCTGCCATCGTGGTAGATAACGAAAGCAGGGAAGTGCTGACCCTTGCCTATATGAATAAAGAAAGCCTTGAAATCTCTATGGCAGAGGGCAATACCTGTTTTTGGAGCCGTTCCCGGCAGGAGCTTTGGCGGAAAGGGGGAACCAGCGGTAATTACCAACACATTGTCTCCATTGTTGCCGATTGCGATTTTGATGCCTTGACGGTCTATGTCAGAAAAGACGGTCCTGCCTGCCACACAGGGGCGGAAAGCTGCTTCCATAACCAGATTCTCGGCACATCGGAGCGCTTTTCTCTCAAGGGTCTGTACGCCCTGTTAGAGGGCAGAAAGGCAGAGCTTCCAGAAGGCTCTTATACTACATATCTCTTCCAAAAGGGTATAGATAAAATCCTAAAAAAGGTAGGCGAAGAATGTACGGAGGTCATCATCGCCGGTAAAGCCGATGACAAAAAAGAGACCATCTACGAAATTGCAGATTTATGCTACCATGTGATGGTGCTGATGGTACAGATGGGCATTTCCGTGGAAGATATTTACGCGGAGCTTGCTTCCCGGCACATTATTGACCACAAGGTAAAGCAGGAGAAAATGACCAAGTAAATTTTCGGCGTTTTGCCTATATGAATTTATTATCGGATTGTGTTATAATCTATAGGAAAGATAGAGAGAGGAAGGGAACTCCAATGTACCAGCAAGGTCAGTATGTGGTCTACGGCAGCCACGGTGTCTGCCAAATTGTGGACTTAGAAGATAAAAATATCGACCATAAGCCGGTGCAGTACTATGCCCTTGAGCCGTTGGCGCGACCCGGCACCCGATATTATATCCCGGTACATAATGCAGTGGCTGTTGGAAAGCTCCGTTTGCCCCTTAGTCGGGAAGAACTTAAAATAATGATAAACAGTCCTGTGGATAGGGATTGCTGGATTGCAGAGGAGAACCGCCGAAAGCTTTACTATCGGGAACTCATCAGCAATCTTGAACCGCAGACACTTTTTATGATGGTACGGCTGCTTAGATTGCACCGAAAGGAACAGCTGGAAAACAGCAGGAAATTCCACGTAAGCGATGCCAATTTCTTAAAAGATGCAGAAAATCTCCTCGCCGCAGAATTTGCCTTTGTTCTCGATATAACGAAAGAAGAAGCATTCAATCTTATATAAAGAAAGACCTGGTGTTAGATTACACCAGGTCTATTTTTGTTCTTATTTTGACGAATCTTTTATAAGGTCTGCCAGTGTAACCCCTTCTAAAAAGTCATCGATCATAGTATCTAATTTCTCCCACATAGGTTTTGTTTGGCAGCAGGTTGCCCGAGAACAGGCGGACGGACCTTGGCTGGTGCAGGAGACAGCCGCCAGAGACCCCTCTGTCAGCTTTAATATGCTGCCGATCGTGTATGTCTCGGGAGCGCGATTGAGCCTGTAACCGCCGCCCTTGCCGTGTACGGCGTCAACAAAACCTGCCTTGGAGAGGGTGGTCATAATAGATTCCAGATACTTTTGGGAAATACCTTCGGATTCTGCAATTTCTTTCAGTGGGATGTACTGCTCGTTGCCATAAATGGCGAAATGGAGCATCACCCGCAGGGCATAGCGCCCTTTTGTAGACACAATCATAGCTTACTCACAGTGGGCGCAATGCTCGCAGTCAGGGAACTGATCAGCATCATAGGCAATACCGTTTTTGTCGTAATAATCTTTAACGGCAGACTTGATGGCTTCTTCAGCCAAAACAGAGCAGTGCATTTTGTGGACAGGCAAACCATCTAATGCCTCAGCAACGGCCTTATTAGTGAGGGTGAGAGCCTCAGAGATGGGTTTTCCTTTGATCATCTCCGTTGCCATAGAGGAGGATGCGATGGCAGAGCCGCAACCGAAGGTTTCAAATTTTACATCTACAATGATGTCATTTTCTATCTTCAGGTAAATTTTCATAATATCGCCGCATTTGGCGTTACCGACCTGACCGATACCGTCAGCGTTTTCGATTGTACCCACATTTCTCGGGTGCATAAAATGATCCATTACAACTTCGCTATAAAGTGCCATATCTATTTCTCCTTTTACAGTATATACTCTCTTATTCCGTTTTGCAGATCCCGCCATACAGGGCTCATATTCCGCAAAAGGGAAACGACTTGGGGAATGACCGTCAGAATGTGATCGATTTCCTCGTCTGTGTTGTTGTGATCCAAGGAAAGCCGCAGGGAGCCGTGAGCAACATCGTGGACACGGCCGATAGCCAGCAGAACGTGGCTGGGATCTAAGCTGCCGGAGGTACAGGCAGAGCCGGAGGAGGCGCAGATGCCGTTGGCATCCAGGTAAAGAAGGAGCGCCTCGCCTTCGATTCCCTCAAAGCAGAAGCTGACATTTCCGGGAAGGCGGTTAACAGGGTCGCCGTTGAGGGCGCAGTGGGGAATTTGGGAAAGACCGGCAATCAGCCTATTCCGCATAGCAGTTACCTTCTTGGCATTTTCATCGATATTTGCGCAAGCATCCTCCAATGCGGCAGCAAGACCGCAAATGCCGGGCAGGTTTTCTGTGCCCCCGCGCTTGCCCCGTTCTTGCGCACCGCCCTCAATAAGGTTTTGCAGGGCAATACCGCGGCGGGCGTACAATACACCAACACCCTTAGGACCACAGAATTTATGAGCAGCAAGGCTAAGCATATCAATGTTTTGTTCTTTTACATTGATGTGCAGATGACCGGCAGCCTGGACGGCATCGGTATGGAAGGGAACACCGGCTTCTTTGCAGATGGCACCGATTTCCGCAATGGGCAGAACGGAA
>JAZRKY010000110.1:0-6360 GCA_045646585.1 Faecousia sp.
AGAACGACATGGCTACGATCCGACTTGGCCGACGGACACGGCGTGCCCGAGCTGCTGGATGCCATTTTGCAGGTCATTCCCACCGATACCTATGTGGAAAAGCCCGTTATTCTGATGGAAAAGATGGAATGCGACAAGGACCTCGTCATTCCCGTTTGGGAAACCTACAAGGAAATTGTAGCAAAATATGACCCCCGTGGCGCAGATGCCGTAGGCAATATCGACCGTTTCGACTTCTACGACGAGGCCAAAGATTGCTACTGTGTCATCCAAACCGGCGAAACCGCTATTTACGCCAATGTAATCGTGCAAAAAGGTGTTATTAAGTAAGCTATGGAAACTATGCTTTCTGTTGTTGCCACCGTGCTTCCCGTATTTGTTGCATTAGGTATCGGCATCTTCTGCCGGAGCCGGAATTTTATCACCCGAGACGGCGTAGATACCCTAAAAAAGGTTGTTGTCAACCTGACACTGCCCTTTGTACTGTTTAACTCCTTCGCAACTGCTACCTACTCCCTTTCTTCTGCCATACTGCCGGTAGTGATTTTCACCGCCTGCTGTGTGATGCTGGCAGCGGGGTATCTGTGGGTAAAGGCAAGCAAATCCGGCAGCAAAACCGCGCCCTTTGTAGCCTCCGGCTTTGAAGCGGGAATGCTGGGCTACTCTCTGTTTGCTCTGCTGTTTCCCGATAAAAGCCTTGCCAGCTTTGCGCTGATTGCATTGGGTCAGGAAATCTTCGTTTTTACGGTTTATAAAATGCTTTTAACCGGGAAAACCAGCCCCAAAGCCATTATAAACGACTTTCTCACATCCCCCACTCTGATTGCCGTAATTTTGGGTCTTGTGGTGGGTGCTTCCGGGCTTTATGATGTTTTCCGCAGTTTGGGCATCAACAAGGTTTTTGAGTCTGTTACCGGCTTTATTTCCGCGCCTACCGGCACGATTATTCTTTTCGCCGTAGGCTATGACCTTGTTTTCAAAGAGGTCAACTGGAAAAAGACCGGCTCTTTGGTGGCTATGCGTGTGGTAATTGCAGGCTTGGCATTTGGCGGGCTGATTTTGCTAAACCGCACCTTGCTGGGCGGAATGATTTTTGAAGGTGCGCTGGCGGTGCTGTTTATCCTGCCGCCGCCCTACATTATCCCCATTTTCTCCAAGGAAGAGGGAGAGCAGGTACATATTTCCTCCGCCCTTTCTGCGCTGACCTTAATCACTATGCTCCTTTTTGCCATTTGCTCTGTTTTATATGTCTGACAAAAAATCCGAGGTCTGCGACCTCGGATTTTTATTTATCTTTCTTCGCCGAAGAAATACAGCGCCAGCATACCCGGTCCTACGTGGGAGCCGGTAAAGGGCTCGTGGGGACAAATAATCAGTTCCTTCGGCTTGCAGATTTCGCACACCTTGTCCGCCAAATACTGGGCTTCCTCCGGACAATCGCCGTGAGTGATGCCAATCCGCTGATTCTGGGCGTCAATAGAACGGGTCTTATAGATTTCCAAAATCGCTTCAATGGCCTTTTTTCTGCCCCGGCACTTACTCAGCGCCACAATATGGCCGGTGGGGTCGCCCCATAAAAGGGGCTTAATGTTCAGAATCGTGCCGATAGCCGCCGTTGCGCCGCTGACACGGCCTGTCCGCTTCAAAAAGTTCAAATCATCCACGGTGAAAATCTGCAGCAGGTGCTTCACCTCTTCATCCAGGATTGCGCCGGCAACCCTTGCGGTTTTGCCCTCGTTTCGCAAATCCGCAGCGCGGCAGGCAAGAAGTCCCGGACCGAAGGCCGCACCCAAGGAGTCTACACACCGAATCGTGCGTTCAGGAAATTCCTCCATCAGCTCCTCTGCGGCAATTTTGGCCGCCTGGAATGTGCCGCTGACGCCGGAGGAAAGACCTACATACACAATATCCTGCCCTTTTTCGATTTCCGGGCGGAAATGATCCGCAAACAGCTGGGAATTGATAAGGGTAGTTTTCATTTCTGCGCCTGCCCGCAGCTTATCATAATAGGCGTGGGAATCGAACGCCTCAATATCGCCGTTATAAACACAGGCCTCGCCGTCAAGAATATAGTTACAGGGCAATACGCAAATATTCAGTTCCTTTAGCAGCCGTCCGGGCAAATTGGAGCAGCCGTCTGTAAATACGGTATATGACATCGTGTCCTCCTATTGGTTTTTTGCCATTATACAACAAAGATGTTGAAAAATCAACGACTTTTTGCCGAAAACAAAAAATACCTGCTTTTCAAAAGCACCGCCCGGGTGTAAATCTTTTCTTTTTTGTCATATTGTCGCTGTGCAGATCTGCGGTCAATCCGCCTTTTGTTCTGCGCCTTCCTTCTGAAGGGCAGAAAATTGCTTTCTCAGGCAAATGGTATGTGCCACCGCCACAATGGTGTTGTAAAACAATATCTTTTCTGCCCCTTCTTCCTCGGGCGCTTCCGGTATGCTTTTGCCTTCTGCGATGCAGGAAAGCATATCTTCCAGAGCTGCGCAGAAATATTCATAAGCCGCCTGTGTGTCCCAGACTTCTCGCTGAAGGCGGAGTATCAGACGGATATCCTCCATAGAAAGCACCGTCTTAAATACCGTAATATAGATAAGGTCAGCAATCTGCTCCCGGCTGTACTGCTTTTTAATGGGATTGGACACCAGCCCCCGCTTTACATAGTTAGAAATCATCGAGGCGGTAATTGCCCCCTCTAAAAGGGGCGCAAAGCACTCCCCAATATACCGGGTCGCCTGCTCCAGATATAGACCTACATTGGGAATCTCCTGATACCGAGGCAGGCGAAAGCGCTGCTGTACATTTTCTACCATATTTATCCCTCCTGTTGCTTTTTATTATATATGAACACTAAATAAAAGTCAACAAAAACCCGTCATCGGTTCTTAAAGAACTTGACAAATAGCTTCTTCGTGTGTATAATCCCAGCATAAGGTATATTATATCTTTGTATCGGTTCTTTAGGAACTTATGGAGGGTTTTATGAAACGAACGAAATTAAAAGACAGATTACTGCCCGATTACACACGGGGCGAGGAAATTATGAACACCGTCTCCCATATTGTAGGCGGTGGAATCGGTATATTGGTTCTGCTTTTATGTATGTGGCGTTCGCTTATGGCGCAGGATGGATGGAAGCTGACAGGCAGCATTATTTACGGCATTTCCTTTATTCAGCTCTACACCATTTCCAGCGTCTATCACGCCCTGCGCCCCGGAACAGGCAAAAAAGTACTGCAAATCATCGACCATTGCGCCATTTATTTCTTTATCGCAGGCACATATACCCCCATTGTTCTATGCGCCCTGCGCCCAGCCTTTCCTGTGTGGGCTTGGGTTATTCTCGGAATCGAATACGGTCTTGCAGCGCTGGCAACCACGCTTACCGCTATCGACCTGAAAAAGTATAATATTTTATCTATGATCTGCTATATTGGAATGGGCTGGTGTATTCTCGTCGCCATAAAGCCCCTATTGCAGGTAATGCCTCTTGCCGGTTTCTATCTCCTGCTTGCCGGCGGTATTGTTTACACCATTGGCGCAATTTTGTACGGAATCGGCACAAAATGCCGCTATATGCACTCGGTTTTTCACCTGTTTGTCTTGGCGGGCAGCGCTCTGCAAGCATTGTGCATTCTTCTTTATATACTGTAAAAAATCTGCGGACCTGTCGGTCCGCAGATTTTCACTTTATTATTTCTTCTTGGGAACGCGGATGCGGTTGAGCTTCTTGTTGATTTTCAAAAGCTCTTCCTTAGTGAAGCTGATATTTGCCATACCCATCATAGAAGTCAAGCGCAAAACCGTGAAGCCGCCCAGCATCTGACCCATACCCTTGATGCCCTTCAGGTCGATTTCAAAGCCGCCCTTCTTCTTGTCGCTCTTCTCAGGCTTCTTGTTGGCATCCATCTTTTTCTTCATGGTCAGCATCATACCGGCCAGCCACAGCTTGCCCCGGAAGGTAGCCATAATGTCGCTCATCTTAGAGTTCAGGCTAAAGTAGCCCTCGCGCTCATCAATGTCGAACCAGTTGAGGATAGCGCCTACTTCCTTCATACGGTATTCCTCGTTGAAGGTCTCCACCTTGCGGATAACGCTCTCATCCTTCAGCTCGCCGGAAACGGCAACCAGCTTGGTTTCACCCGCATTGGGAACATCAAAGTAGAAGAAGTGATCGGCAGCTTCCTTTACGCCCAAGGACACGCCGTTGGCGAACAGCTCAACGCTCTTCTGATTGGAGTAAACCGTAACCTTGGTTACATCCTCTACCCGGTCAATATAGCGCTTGCCGCACAGGTGAACGAAAGGCTCATCACTCAGCCAAGCCTTGTAAGCATAGAAGGAGTCTTTCTTGTACTTGCGGTCAAAGGTCATAAGACCCTTATGGTTCTGACCGTTCTCGCCGCCCTCTGCCCGGGCATCGGCGCCGAAGTCAAACATATTCCAAACGTGGGTAGCCCATATATACTTGCGGGTAAACAGCTGCTTGATCAGCTCTTCGTGGTAGTAAGCCTGATATTCCTCCGTATAGTCGCCCTGGGTGGGGTTGGAGGTATGCCAGTTCAGCGCCTCACAGCCGTACTCGGAGCAGCCGATGGGAATATTGGGGTGCATTGCGTGGAACTTATCAAACCAAGGACCGTTCATAGAGGTCTCGCCGCCATACCAACCAAAGTAATGGTTGTAGGAAACCACATCAGGAATCTGCAAATAGGGATCCTCCATGCGGCACATAGAAACAGCAGCAATGGTAGTCAATCTGGTCTTATCCATCTCGTGGCAGAGGTCATTAAGAATGCGGTGATTTTCCAGCAAATCCTCATTGCTGCCGCCGATGGAAATTTCGTTACTCAAACCCCAAACTACGATAGAGGGGTGGTTATAGTTCTGGGAAACCAGTTCCTTCATCTGGCTGATTGTGTTCTCACGGCCGGTGGGCATATGCTTAGAGATATAGGGAATTTCTGCCCAAATTACGAGGCCCTTTTCATCACACAGATCGTAGAAATACTGGTCGTGCTGATAGTGAGCAAGACGAATGGTGGTGCAGCCAACCTCGCAAATCAGGTCAATGTCCTCTTCGTGGTGGGCGCGGGTCAGGGCGTTACCTACGCCCCAGCGGTCCTGATGGCGGGATACGCCACGCAGGGGATATTCTTCGCCGTTGAGGATAAAGCCATTCACGGGGTCAATCTTAAAGGTACGGCAGCCAAAGCGGGAGCAGACATTATCAATCACAGTCTCGCCCTCTACGATTTCGGCCTCGCAGCAGTACAGGTAGGGGTCCTTGCGACCGTTCCACAGGTGGACATTGTCGATGTGGAAGGAAACCTTCTTGTCCGCAGAAACGATTTTTTGCAGTTCCTTTTCTTCCTTGTCGTACAAGGTATAGGCAAGGAGCTGACCCTCTTTCAGCTCGGTGGTAAAGACCTCAACCTCAACGGTTGCATCCTTGCCCTCAACATTGGGGGTAATCTTAATGCCGGGAGCGCCGTAGTAGTCCAGGTCAAAGTGGGTCTCGTTTACGGTGATGAGATATACATCACGGTAAATACCACCGTAGAAAGTAAAGTCAGCCATCTGGGGATAAACAATTTCGTTCGCTGCGTTGTTAACAACAATGGACAGCAGATTTTCGCCCTCAGTCAGCGCATTTGTCAGGTTTACTCTCCAGGTGGAGTAACCGCCATCGTGGTGGCCTACAGCTTCGCCGTTGACATAAACATCAGCTGAAGAGTTTGCGCCACGGATTTCCAAATAGTGCAGACCCTCACCCAAATCAGCGGTGTTGATAGTCTTAGTGTACAGGCAGTCGCCACGGAAATAGTCGTTGCCGCCGTCCTGACCGTCTACAGCATTCCAGCAGTGGGGCAGATTTACGCTTTCAGCGCCTTCTGTTGCCTTAGGGTCTGCGCAGTTTTTGATAAACTGCCAGCCTTCGTTAATGCAAATAATATTTCTCAAAGTAATTAACCTCCGATAGTAGATTGTTTTCCGTTTTTCCATAAAGCTGCCGCATCCGCCTACGCAGATGCGGCAGTTGTTATTTAATTACTCAGCGCTGTGGCGCTCGGCCAGTTCAGCAGTCATCTTTTCCAAGGTCTTCTTGTCGATGTTGTAAACCAGTGCAACACCTACAAACTGGCAAAGTGCGCTAAACGCATACAGGCCCGCTACCAGCCAGCACAGCTTGGAAGCTGTTTCAGCAGACTGACCGATGGTGCCCAAAGAGGAAACATAGCCAATCAGTGGAGTGCCCATAATGGCAATAACCGCAGCAGGACCAACGCCCTGTGCCAGTTTACGGAAGAAGGAGTGCAGCGCATAAACAACGCTCTCTTCTCTCTTGCC
>JAZRKY010000111.1:0-7974 GCA_045646585.1 Faecousia sp.
GGCTACGATCCGACTTGATGCATCAATCTGAGTGGGTACCGCGCCTGCCTCTTTTCTGAAAGACCATGCGCTGTTAAATTTAATAATTTCTCTCATAGGGGAACCTCCAGTTTTCAAGGGAAAAGGAATCGTTTTTCGGATTATTCAGCCTCACGGCGTGCAGCCAAGTCAGCCTGCATTTCAGCCAGGGTCTTTCTGTCGATGTTGTAAATAAGAGAAACACCAACAAACTGGCAAACAGCACTAAAGGCGTACAGAATCGCAACCAACCAGCACATATTCTTAGCAGTTTCAACAGACTGGCCAATGGTGCCCAGGGAAGAAACATAGCCGATCAAGGGAGTACCCATGATGGCAATAACAGCAGCGGGGCCAACACCCTGCGCCAGCTTACGGAAGAAGGAGTGCAGCGCATAAACAACACTCTCCTCACGCTTACCAAATTTCCACTCCTGATAGTCAATGGCATCGCCCATCATAGCCCAAGAAACACAGTTATAGAAGCCAAGACCCATACCGATGAATACCTGTCCAACAAAGTAAACAACCAGCTGGATGCTCTTGGGACACACGGGGAATGCCAACAGGATGATGCCGCCGACCAAGCCAACAACAGAGCCAAAGGAAGCAACTTCCTTCTTGCCGAACTTCCACTCCTGATAGTCAATGGCATCGCCCATCATAGCCCAAGATACGCAGTTATAGAAGCCCATGCCAAGGCCGAAGAATACCAAGCCTACAATATAAACAATAAGCTGAATGTTCTTGGGACACAGAGGGAATGTAAGAAGGATAGCGCCGCCTACCAAACCTGCAATAGAGCCAATGGAGGCAACTTCCTTTTTGCCGTGCTTTTTAACAAGCTTGGTAGCAAAAGGCATAAAGATAAACATGGGGAGGAAACCAACCATCATAACCAGACCGGACAGAGCAGCCTGACCGAAGTGGGTAGCAAACATAATGGTGTTTGCAGTACCGGCAGACTGCATGCCCAGGAACATACCCATCGCTGCGATGGTGCAACCAACAGCAGGACGGTTCTTCATAAAGGTGCCGAAAGATTTAATGAGGTTGATCTTCTCGCCTTCGCTGTTAACCTGTGCATATTCGTTGCCACGAATGGTGATGTTCTTGAGCATAAAGATAAAGAACCCAAAGGCAATAACGCCCATAATAAGAGCTGCCAAAAATACATTTTCGCCGAGGAGAATCTCCAGCTGACCGCCGGTCAGGGGGCTCAGTACTGCATCGCCTGCCTGATAAGCTTCGCCGGTTACAGGATTTTTCAGGAAATTCTCGGGTGCGAATGCGCCTTCCGCGCCTGCGGGGATCTCAATCTTATCTAAGAACCAAGTGGGGTTCTTAGGATCAAAGGTAACCTTCTGCCAAATGAGCATAGGCAGGATGATGCCGGGAACCATGCCACCGACAGCACCGCCAATGGAACGGAAAACAGAAAGCTGCGCTCTTTCGCCTGCATCTTCTGTAACAATGTTGAGCATAGTGCCATAAGGTACATTTGCCATAGTGTAAGCGGCATCCCAAATCACATAACCCAAGATGAAGAGAACAGCCTTAACAACTGTGCTTGCATTAGGGAAAGGCAGGAACACGGCTGCGCCGCCTACTACAAGGCCAATAGCGCCAATGAGGATGTATGTTTTGTACTTGCCGAGTTTGTACTTTCTTCTGTCGCTGTCAATCAGAGAACCAATGAGGGGGTCATTGATTGCATCCCACGCCTGAACAAGCAGAAGAAGCAAGGAGAACAGACCTGTTTCCATCATCATAAAAACAAGCCAGAAGGTCTGAACAGTGTTCTTTAGACCAAAGCTCAGGTTACAGCCTGCATCACCGGCTGCATAGGCAATCTTATCACGAATACCAAACTTTCTTTTTTCCACTTTTTATTCCTCCTGTTTTAATGTCGCCTTTCCTTAAGACGCAAAACATCATTTTTATTATACTGTCATCCCTTTTCTTCTGTAAGAGATAATCTTTTGTACTTTTTGTAAATTTTTTTTGTTTTTTTCGTCAAAAACGCTGGACAGGGGGATAATAATCCACTATAATAGATATAAATTATGATAAATTTTTGTTATTTTTAACCGAACGAGGAGGTTTTTATGCGTTACGATGCCCAACTGCAAATGCTCACCGAGCTTTTTAGGCGCGCCGGCAGTGCTGTCAATACCGTGGACCCCGATGGTCCTATGACCCAATTTGTAGAAAACAAGCTCTACATCCCCCATTTGGTGGAAACTGACGATTTAACAGTTCCTCTCAGAACCTATCTGCCGGATTTGCAGCCTGCCACCGTGTACGCTGTTACCGACCGGCTGAATCTGCAATATAATTACCTGCTTTTGCCCGAAACAGAAAAAGACACCCTTTTGGTGATTGGACCTTATTTAGAAAAAGCGGTTTCAGAGCAGGCGCTTTTGGAGCTGACGGAGGCGCTCAATATTGCTCCCTCCCAGCAAAAATTCCTGCAGCGATACTACTCCTCCCTGCCCGTTATTGCGCCGGACAGCCATATTCAAATGCTTATGACCCTTTTCTTTGAACAGCTTTGGGGGCAAGAGGGCTTTACCTACGCCGCCTACAGTCGGGACGGTCATACCGGCTTTACCTCCTTCCGACAAAGTGTCCTTTCCTCCGAGGAAGTGGGCAACCAGTGGAATGTCGATGTCATCGAAAAGCGCTATGCGGGCGAAAATTCCCTGATGGACGCCGTCCGTACCGGCAACCTGAAAAAGGTAGATACCCATGTGGGTCGCATCACCGCCGCCGCCTTTGATAAGCGGCTGTCTGACCACCTGCGTACTCTGAAAAACTATTGCATCATCACCAACACCCTGCTGCGAAAAGCCGCAGAGCAAGGCGGTGTTCACCCTGTTTACTTAGACAGTGTCTCCTCCGACTTTGCATCTAAAATCGAACAGATGGTCTCCCCCGCCGCCTGTCCGGCTATGATTGGCAGTATTGCCCGTTCCTACTGCCGGCTGGTAAAAAACCATTCTGCCAAGAGCTACTCTCCCGCTGTGCAAAAGGCGATGATTTGTGTAGACACCGACCTGTCCGCCCCCTTAAGCCTGCGGTATTTGGCAGACGAGCTGAACATTAACAGCAGCTACCTGTCGTCGCTGTTCAAAAAGGAGACCGGCATCACCGTTACTACCTATATTATCCGCCAGCGAATCAATTATGCCAAGCACCTGCTGGAAAACACCCGTCTGCAAATTCAGACCGTTGCCCAGTATTGCGGTCTCGGCGATGTCCATTATTTCTCCAAGCTCTTCAAAAAAGAGACGGGTATGACCCCCCGGGATTTCCGTCAATCGGTACAATAAAACGCAATAACCCCTCGAAAATTTCGAGGGGTTATTTTATCTAAATTTGTAAACCGTTAAACCAAATAGCAAATGGGGAACGCGCATTCTCTTCCCCGTCTTTTCACATCCGCAGCAGTAGGCTCTGCATCTTCAGTGGGGTCCGTAGGCGCCTGAGTAGGTAACATTTCTTCAATATAAGGGGAAAGTACCACAATTCCCGCTACGACGATGCTACAGCCGGCGAAAACGCTTACAATCAACATTAAACCAAGCAGTAGCGCAATATATTTTTTCATAGCAGCAACCTTCTTTTTGTTAAAGGAATTTCGTGCGGTTATTATATAATCATATCAAAATAAATTCCATTCGCAAATTGCACAAGAATGGGCAAGACTTAGCTGTCTTGCCCATTCATTTTAGTTAAAGTTCAAGGTGTTAACTGTCTTTGTGCCATCGGCATGGATAACCGCCAGCACACAGCCGGGATATGTGCTCTTGCTGCTCCAGTTGCAAGGCGCAATTTCCATTGTAATGGTTTGTCCGGCATAGGCTTGCAGCCACTTGTACTGCGCCGCGCTGGAGCAGTACAGATTGATGGACTTGTCGCCGTCTACAATTTTAATATTGGTGTAGTAAGCCGTTTCCACCACCTCAACAGTAGCCGTAACCGTAAATACGCTGGTGGTGTAGTCTGTATTCACATCCAGCGCCAAAAACTGCTCCACGGTCAATGCGCCGTCAAAGCTGGCGGCAGAGTAATTATGAGAGCCGTAATTGTTCACAACCACCTTAGCCTCGGAAATGCAGGTATTACCCCAGTTTCCGCCACTTTTAGACTTAAAGTAGCGCGTACCCTCCAAAATGACTTCGTAACCGGGCTCCAGCGTTTCCAAAGTCGCTTTATCTGTAAGGATTGCGATAACACCGGTCTCGTCAATTAAGTAGAAGCCATCCTGGTTTACCAAAGAAGGACCAACAATGCCCTTAACGGTAACCTTGCTGTTTAACTCTGCTGCAATCGCATCTGCAATGCTGCTATACTGCGCATCCGTCTGCCCCATCTGCACCTGAATGGTTACCTTCTCGGAGTAGGTTACGCCCTTGTGCTTTGCAGTTACGGTAATGGTAACTGTTCCGGTTTTAAGGCAATTCATCACATTGTTTTTAATGGAGATAACCGAAGAATCGCTGGAAGTATAGCTTAATTTCGCGCCGGTATAGCCCAGCAGCTCGTTATTTACAGAGGTCTCCAGCTTCAGCGCGGGGTTGCCGGTATAGACGGGAAGGAACTGGGTAACGCCGTAGTACTTTACAGCATTTTCCGCAAAATTAACCGTATTGGGGTTAAAGCCCTCGTCTATAACCGCTACCGGCAGGAAACGCCAGTTGCAGCCGGAGGCGGAGGATTTGGCGTTGAGTGCCATCACATACACAGTGCAAATTTTGCCGTCAAAAGCATCCAGCCAACCGAAATCGCTGCCGTTGCACTGGGTATAGGTGTATGTGCCGGTCTTGCCGTCCAGGTCGTTAATGTAGTAATTGACAAAGCCGTTTCCGTCTGCTCTCTTGATTTGGGCAGTTACCTTGAAAAGCTTGGTGGTAATATCCTCGGTTACCGCCGTATCCATAATAGCCTTGACGGTTGTACTCTCAATCCAGCTCTTGTCGAAAGCGGAACTGCCCTCGTCGTTTGTCAGCAGGCGGGCATCTTCTAACTGATTACAGCCCTTATAGCCAAACTTATCGGCATTGGTTTGCTCCGTTTCCAAAATCCAATAGGTTTTGGAGGCGCAAAGGGAGATGGTATTGCCGATGCTGACCCGGGCAGCCAAATCGCCATCGTAAACATAAATAGAGCCGGTGTTGTCTACAAGAATCACACCGCTGGGAACCATACCGTTGGCATAGGTAATCTGGGCAACCACGCCGGAAACCTTAATTTTTGCGCCGGCAGCAGCCTTGCGGGCGTCATTAACAGACATAGCCGTATAAGCAGACTCGTCAAACACAGGGGTGGTAAATTCTTTAATCCACGCGCTGTTTAGCTCCATAGTGCCCTTAAAATTCTTTACTGTTGCATACAGCAGCACTTCGTCGCCCTTAACCGGCTTATTTTCCATATTGGCATAGCCCACAGCGCCATCTGCGCTGTAAGAGCCATAGACACTAATGGTGTCCTTGCCGTCAGTAATGGTCATCGCGCCGTACTGGGCATTGGTTACAGACACCACAGTACCCCGGACATAGTAACGCCCTTCTGTAATCTGAGCATCTGCAAGGGGCAGCGCCAAAATTTCAGCAATGGTCAGCTCACTGCCGTCAGCCGGCAGCTGGGCAGGCTTTTGGGACTGATTTTTAGTGATAAAATCCACAATCCGTCCGTTTTGCACTTCCTTGGTATTGCCCTTATAGTTCTGCAGGGTGCCGTACAGCAAAACCTCGTCGCCGGCGACCGGCTTCTCGGTCATAGCATCGTAGCGAACAGAGCCGTCGGCATTGTAGCTGCCGTAAACCATAATAGAGCCGGTATCATCCGCAACGGTCATTTGACCGTAGGTTTCGTTATCAATGGACTGAATTGTTGCCCGGATATAGTAGCGCTCCGTAGACGGCGCTTCCACAAACTGCTCGCACAGCTGGAGAGCTTCTGCGATTGTAATGCACTGGTAGTCCGCCCAAGGGTCGGTCTCCTGGGGTGTTTCTTGGGGCAGGATGCCCCCAAACACCACGCCGCAAATGGCAATCGCACTAACAAGGATAATGATACAAATCGGTAATATAACGCGTTTTTTCATTGTAATGGCCCCTTTTTATGTATTTTTAGGAGATATGGGCAAGACAGCTAAATCTTGCCCACTTATTTTGTTAACAGAGCTTTGCGCCTGCGGGAATTGCGTCATCTACCATAAGGAGATTGAGCTTTTCCTCGCCCTTTTCGGTGTGTACCGCAGAAATCAGCATACCGCAGGACTCCCGACCCATCATTTTCCGGGGCGGCAGGTTGGTGATAGCCACTAAGGTCTTGCCAATCAGCTCTTCCGGCTTATAGAACTTGGCGATGCCGGAGAGAATCTGCCGGTCTACGCCTGTGCCGTCGTCCAAGGTAAACTGCAGCAGCTTATCAGACTTTTTCACCGGCTGACAGTCCTTAACCTTTACCGCACGCATATCGGACTTGCAGAAGGTATCAAAATCCACCGTTTCCTCACTGTAAGGCTCAATTTCCAGAGGGGGCAGCTTTGCCTTTGCTTTTTCGGCATTAAAGGCATCAATTTCCGCCATTTTCTTCTCCATATCCAAGCGGGCGAAGAGAATTTCCGGGGCATCCAGCTGCGTGCCGGAAGCCAAAGCGCCAAAGGAGGTAAGGCTCTCCAAGCCGCCGTTTTCGCACTTAATCTGCTGCAAAATCTTTGCAGAGGTATCGGGTAAATAAGGCTCAAGGGCAATCGCCGCAAAGCGGATAGACTCCAAGAGGTTATACAGCACCGTACCCAAACGGGCTTTATTGTTTTCGTCCTTAGCCAGCGCCCAGGGGGCAGTTTCGTCAATATACTTATTGGCGCGGCGCAGGAGAACGAAAATCTCGTCGATGGCATCCGCCACCTTCAGTTCGTTCATCTTCTGCTCTACCTTTTGGGGCATAGCCAAGGCAATTTCCTTTAATTCAGCATCCAATGCGTCGGGAGCCGCAGGCGCCTGCACAATGCCGCCAAAGTACTTATTGTTCATAGCGATGGTGCGGTTTACAAGGTTGCCCAGGATATTGGCAAGCTCAGAGTTGATGCGCTCGATAATCAGCTCATAGGTCATAATGCCGTCAGCAGCAAAGGGCATTTCGTGGACCACAAGGTAACGCACCGCGTCCACGCCGAACAGCTCAACCAAATCGTCGGCATAAATCACATTACCTAAGGATTTGCTCATCTTGTCGCCCTTAACCAGCAGCCAGGGATGACCGAACACCTGCTTGGGCAGCTCCTCGCCCATACTCATAAGGAAAATAGGCCAGTAAATGGTGTGGAAACGGACAATATCCTTGCCGATAAGGTGCAAATCCGCAGGCCAGAACTTTTTATAGTGTTCATCGTGATTGCCATCGGGGTCATAGCCGCAGAAGGTTATATAGTTGCTCAGGGCATCCAGCCAAACATAGCTGACGTGTCCGGGGGCAAAGGTCAGCGGAACGCCCCAGGTAAAGCTACTGCGGGAAACGCACAAATCCTGCAAGCCGGGCTTTAAGAAGTTGTTAATCATCTCGTTTTTCCGGCTCTCGGGCTGGATAAAGTCGGGATGGGTCTCAATGTGCTTCATAAGCTGGTCGGCATACTTGCTCATTTTGAAGAAATATGCCTCTTCCTCGGCATCCTTGCACTCCCGACCGCAATCGGGGCATTTACCGTCAACAAGCTGGCTCTCTGTCCAGAAGGACTCACAGGGGGTGCAGTACTTGCCTACATACTTGCCCTTATAGATATCGCCCTTTTCGTACATCTTTTCAAAGATCTTCTGCACCTTGGTCTTATGCTCCGGGTCAGTGGTGCGAACAAAGCGGTCATAGGTGGTGTTCATCAGATCCCAAATATCCTTAATCTGACCTGCCACATTATCCACATATTCCTGGGGGGTAACGCCAGCGGTT
>JAZRKY010000112.1:0-4436 GCA_045646585.1 Faecousia sp.
GCTGATTCTGGAGCATACCTTTGATGCAGAGGATTTCCCTGAAGAATAAGAAAAAAAGGAATACCGAAACTTTCCCCCGCCGGCCGTACCTGCCGGCCCCGGTTCTCTTTGGCGTGCAGATTACGCTCCGCAGCCATAAGACCTCCTTATCCAATCAGACCCATAATGCTAAACCAGGCAACTACGCACATAATGGCAGAAACCCCGGAGAATACCAAAACGATTTTTACTTCCTTCCAGCCGCACATTTCAAAATGGTGATGAATAGGCGCCATCTTAAAAATGCGTTTACCGTGGGTTATCTTAAAATAAGCAATCTGAATAATATCGGACAGTGTTTCCACAATGTAAACAAAGCCTACCAAAATCAGAACTAACGGCATATCCAAGGCAAACGCCATCGCGCAGACCACGCCGCCTAAAAACAGCGAGCCGGTATCGCCCATAAACACCTTAGCAGGGTGCCAGTTGTAAATCAGGTAAGCAAGCAAGCCACCTACCAATGCCGCAGGCAAAATCGCCAAATCCCAACGCTCCATCGCTACCGCAACCGCCGCAAAAAATGCCATTACAGGAATGGTTACGCTGCCGCACAGTCCATCCACACCGTCCGTTAAGTTGACCGCATTTACACAGCCCACCATTACGAACATCGCAAAGAAGATATACACAATCGGATGGATGTACACAGAAATATTCACAAAGGGAATATAGAGATTACTGGTCATAACACCGGCTCTGTACAGAGCATACAGATAGATTGCCGATACTGCCATCTGCAGCGCTGCCTTTTGGAACGCAGTCAGACCCAAGTCCCGCTTGAATTTTACCTTGCAGAAATCGTCCAAGAAGCCCACAAGGCCAAAGCAAAGGCTCAGCGCCAGCACATAAAATGCGGTGTACTCCCCTGCCTTAGGTAAATTGATAACCAAGCACAGCACAGTAGCGCCGATGAACATAAGTCCACCCATCAGCGGTGTGCCAACCTTTGTATTATGCCAGGTAGGGCCAATATCGTGGACAGACTGTCCTGTTTTCAGCGCCCGCAGAAGGGGCAAAAGCAAAAATCCCAAAACGCCCGAGGCAATAAAGCCAATCAGGGCGGTAATCAATACGCGTGTCATTATCCTATCCTCCGTTTTTCTTTAATCTCGCAAAAATGCCTCTAAAATAAGCTCCATTCGCATACCGCGAGATCCCTTAAAGAGTAATACATCTCCGGGTCGGGCTGTCAGTTTTAGTATCTGCACCAGCTTTTCCCTGTCTGTGAAGGCTCTTGCTTTGCCTGCCATACCACCGGTGAGGGCGCCGTTTAGCATCCGTTCGCTGGTAGGACCGTAGGCAAAAAGCAAGTCCGCTTTTTCCGCGGCAATTCTGCCGATTTTATAATGCTCTGCCTGGGCGTTGATTCCCAGCTCCAGCATATCCCCAAGAACGGCAATCCGTCTGCCCGGCTTATTTCCCAGCACATTCAGCGCCGCCGCCATAGACTCAGGACCTGCATTGTAGCTGTCGTTAATAATGGTAAAACCTTTCGCCTTAAAAATACTCTGTCTGCCCTCCATATTTTGGAAAGCAGCCATCCGCGCCTGAATATCGGCAGGCTGCACACCCATTTCCAAAGCAACCACAATCGCCGCCAAAGCATCAGACACATAATGCAGTCCGTTCAGGGGCAGTGTTATGGAAAATGCCTTTTCTGCTGCATTGACATCAAACTGCAGCACACCGTCCTTCTCCTCAACATTGCTCCCAAGGACATTTGCCTTTTTGTTGCTCATTCCAAAATGAACTCTGCGAATATCGGTAACCAAATTTTGATTCCAAAGAAGATTATCGTCGCCGTTGAGAATCAAAATACCGCTATCGTCCATTCCCTCGCGGATTTCCAGCTTGGCTTTTAGTATTCCCTCCTGGGAGCCAAGATGCTCAATGTGCATTGTGCCAATATTGATAATCACCCCGATATCGGGCTTTCCGATATTAGTTAAATACGCAATTTCCCGAAAATGGTTCATTCCCATTTCCAGCACCGCCACCTGGGTATCCCCGGGCATCTGCAAAATTGCCATAGGCATACCAATATCGTTATTGTGATTTACCGGGGTCTTGGCAACCTTATAAGTGCCGTCAAGGACGGTGGCAATCATTTCCTTAGTGGTGCTTTTGCCAACAGAGCCGGTAACCGCAACCACCTTCATTCCCAAACGCTGCCGTTCGTTGCGGGCAATATCACCCAGGGCAATACGGGTATCGTCTACCACAATGGCAGGATAATCCCCATCTGCATGGGTGCAAAGTACCGCCGCAGCGCCGTTTTCCAGGGCTTTGGGGATAAAATCGTGTCCGTCCCGCACACCCTTCAGCGCTACAAACAGCTCTCCTGCCTGCAATTTTCGGGTGTCGTTATTGGCGCCCAAAAAGGTTACATCTTTATATTTCGGGTCGATCTTGCCGCCGCACCACTCGGCCGCCTGCTGTAATGTGATCCTGCCCATATCAGTTCCTCGTTTCCTCCAGCCAATCTGCAACAATTTCCCGTTCATCCAAATGGTGCTTTACGCCGCAAATTTCCTGGTATGTTTCGTGGCCTTTGCCTGCCAGTACAATTATATCATCTTTTTTGGCAATGTCCATAGCCAGTCTGATGGCTTGCACACGATTTTCCACAATCTCGTAATTATTTTTTGTAACCCCTGCCACAATTTGGGAAATAATTGCCATTGGCTCTTCCGTTCGGGGATTATCAGAAGTGATAATGGCAATATGGGCCAAATCCGTACCGATTTTGCCCATAATGGGACGTTTTACAGGGTCTCTGTCTCCGCCGCAGCCAAACACCGCAATCAATCTGCCTTTACAGATGGAGCGAAGCAGAGTAAGCACATTCTCTAAACCGTCTGGGGTGTGGGCATAGTCAATAAGAATCGTATAGTCCTTACCCGGGGTGGGAACAACCTCTACCCTGCCCTTTACACTCTTGGCGGTTTTCAGCGCCTTTGCGGCATCTGCAAGGGAAATTCCCAAATTAACCGCAATTCCCAAAACCGACAGCACATTGTAAACCGTAAATAAGCCGGGGATGGATACCTCCACCTTTGCGCTCTCCGCGCCGCACACAGCGGTAAAGTAAACACCGTTGGCAGGCAAAGATATATCCTTTGCATAAAGTCCTGCTTCCTTCTTGACAGAAGTGGTCAGCACAGGGCTTTTTGCCTTTGCAAACATTCTCTCAAACCAAGGGTCGTCAGCATTTCCCACCGCCGTATCGCAGCGGGCAAACAGCTCTGCCTTGGTATCGCAGTAATTTTCCATTGTCTTGTGGAAATCCAGGTGATCCTCTGTTAAATTCGTAAATGCGCCGGCGGCAAAACGGAGACCTGCCACCCGGTCCAAGGCGATGGCGTGGGAGGAGACTTCCATTACCACATAGGTACAACCGGCATCCCGCATTTGCCGCAGCAGTCCGTAAAGATCAAAGCTTTCGGGGGTTGTGCGGGAGGCTTCCATCCGCACATCGCCGATCATATTCTCCATCGTACCCATAAGACCCACTTTTGCCCCAATGGTATTCTCCAGCACGTGCTTGAGAAGCAGTGTGGTGGAGGTTTTGCCGTTTGTGCCGGTAACACCGATAATTTTCATATCAGAGGCGGGGTCTTTATAGAAGTTCTTGCCAATCAGCGCCAGCGCAAGGCGGTCAGAGTCCACCAAAATATAGGGAATATCCTCTGTAGGCTGCTGGGCTGTAACTACCGCCACAGCGCCTTTTTCCAGCGCCATAGGGATATAGCGGTTACCGTCGGTTGCAAAGCCCACAACCGCCACAAACACATCGCCCTCTTCCACCTTCCGGGAATCGTAGCACACATTTTTAATCTCCGTGTTCAAATCCACATTGGTTTTTTTTACGGTAATTCCTTGCAGCAATTCAGAAAGCTTCATATTCTATCTCTCCTCTTTACAGTCAATCTCTTGCCTTTGTATCGGCAAAGGTTAGTGTTATGGTAGTCCCCGTCTGTACCTTTGTGCCTTTGGGGGATGATTGGGCTGTTACAACTACATTAGGCTCTAAGCTCATATTCCCGGTTACCAAAATATAAAGTCCCGCCTTTCCCGCCGCTTCTCTCGCCTGACTTCGGTTCATACCAAGAAAATCGGGAACCTCTGTATCGGTTATCTCCTGCTTTTCGCCAAAATACAGGATAATTTGGCTGTCTCCCGGCACACTTTGTCCGGCTGCGGGAATTTGTCCGGTTACGGTTTCCGCAGTGCCTTCGAACAAGGCGGTTATTCCCTGCTCTTTCAGCTTCTTTTCCGCCTCTTTTTTGGTAAGACCGGCATAATCGGCCACAACTACGGTTTTTCCTGCCGCATCTTCCTCGGTATAATTATGCTTTACCCCAAGGTAAGGCAAAATATCTGCCATTACCGCC